>CALQLM010000012.1 GCA_943331415.1 Bifidobacterium breve | reverse complement strand
GGGTAGACCGCGGGCTTCGCACATCGCCCGGAACCGGCTCTCCTCAGTGCGCGGCACCGCAACCAGCACGCGACCGGCCGACTCGGAGAACAGCAGAACGAAGGGATCCGCGTCTTCCGGAAGCACCAGACGGCACCCGGCTTCGCCTGCCAGAGCCGCCTCGACAACCGCCTGGATCAGCCCGCCCTCACTGAGATCGTGTGCAGCCGAGACCAGGCCATCCCGGGAGGCCGCGGTCAGTACCTCGGCAAGCAGCTGCTCTCGGGCGAGGTCCACCCTGGGCGGAACGCCACCGAGATGGTCTGCGGTGACCTGAGCCCAGATCGAACCGTCAAACTCGTCGCGGGTATCGCCCAGCAGAAACAGTGTCTCGCCAGGTTCGCCACCCAGCCCGGTCGGAAGGCGCCGGTGCACATCGTCGATCACGCCGAGTACGCCGACTACCGGAGTGGGCAGGATCGCGGTGGCCCCGGTCTGGTTGTAGAAGCTGACGTTGCCACCGGTCACCGGGATACCAAGCGCCGCGCAGCCGTCAGCCAGACCCCGAACAGCCTGGGCGAACTGCCACATGACACCCGGGTCCTCCGGCGAGCCGAAGTTGAGGCAGTTCGTGACCGCAATCGGGGTGGCGCCGGTGACGGCCACATTGCGGTAGGCCTCGGCCAGTGCCAGTTGCGCTCCGGTGTAGGGATCAAGCTGGGTATAGCGCCCGGAGGCGTCGGTCGACACCGCGATACCACGCCCGGTGGCCTCGTCGATGCGCAGCACACCGCCATCGGCATGCTCGGCCAACACGGTGTTACCCCGGACGTAGCGGTCGTACTGCTGCGTGATGAAGGCCCGACTGCACAGGTGCGGACTGCCCAGTAGTGCCAGCAGTGTCGCGCGCATCTCCCCGCCGGACCTCGGCCGCGGCAACTTCGATGAGGAGTCGGCGATCAGTGCATCCTGGCTGTCGGGACGCGCCATGGGACGCTGATAGATCGGCCCCTCATGTGCCACGGTTCGGGGCGGAACATCGACGACGACATCTGAGTGCCAGGTAATCCTCAACCGGTCGCCGTCGGCGACTTCACCGATCACGGTGGCAAGCACGTCCCACTTGCGGCATACCGCCATGAACTTCTCGACGTTCTCCGGAGCGACCACGGCGCACATACGCTCCTGTGACTCGCTGGACAGCACCTCGGCTGGAGTCATGTTCGCCGCCCGCAGCGGTACCCGATCCAACTCGATGGTCATGCCGCCGTCACCGGCGGAAGCTAATTCTGATGTTGCACAGGACAATCCGGCTCCGCCGAGATCCTGGATACCGACCACCAGACGAGCGGCGTACAACTCGAGACAGCACTCGATGAGCACTTTCTCCATGAACGGGTCGCCCACCTGAACACTGGGTAGTTTCTTGCGCCCGGGACCTGAGCCCTCATCGCCGCCGAAAGTATCCGATGCCAGCACCGACACCCCGCCGATACCGTCAAGTCCAGTCCGGGCACCGAACAGGATGATTTTGTTGCCGGTACCGGAAGCGAAAGCCAGGTGCAGGTCCTCCTTGCGTAACACGCCCACACACATCGCATTGACCAATGGATTACCGGCATAGGAGGCGTCGAACACGGTCTCGCCGCCGATATTGGGCAGACCCAGTGAGTTGCCGTAACCGCTGATCCCACGCACCACACCGTCGAGAACCCGACGGGTGTCGGGAGCATCTGCGGCGCCGAAACGCAATTGATCCATCACCGCGACCGGCCGCGCGCCCATGGCCATGATGTCGCGCACGATGCCGCCAACTCCGGTCGCCGCACCCTGGTAGGGCTCGACATAGGAGGGATGGTTATGGGACTCGACCTTGAAGGTCACTGCCCACCCGTCGCCGATATCCACTACGCCGGCGTTCTCCCCGATACCGGCCAGCATGCCGGCCCGCATCTCATCAGTGGTGGTCTCACCGAAATAGCGCAGATGCACCTTGGAGGACTTATACGAGCAGTGCTCGCTCCACATCACTGAGTACATCGCCAACTCAGCGTCGGTGGGGCGGCGGCCAAGGATGTCTCGGATGCGCTGATACTCGTCGTCTTTGAGTCCGAGTTCACGGTAGGGCTGCGGATGATCGGGCGTGGCCGCGGCGTTCTGGACCGTATCGACGAATGTCACAAGGACAGCTTATTCGGGTGCAAGGAAGGCTCGCAGCGCGGCCGCGTAGGCACCGATATCAGCGGCGCCCATGAGTTCCCGGGCTGAGTGCATAGCCAATTGCGGTGCGCCGACGTCGACGGTCGGGATGCCGGTGCGTGCCGCCGTCATGGGGCCGATGGTGGATCCGCACGGCAGGTCGGCGCGGTGTTCGTAGCGCTGCAGCGGCACACCGGCCTGCCGGCAGGCCAGTTCGAAGGTCGCCGCGGTGCGGCTGTCGGTGGCGTAACGCAGGTTGGGCTGGACTTTGAGCACCGGCCCACCGTTGACGGCGATCAGATGGCCAGGCTCGTGACGCTCGGAATAATTCGGGTGGGTGGCGTGCGCCATATCCCCGGAGGCCACCATCGATGCGGTCGTCAGGCGCAGGAAGTCTTCCCGCCCACCGCCCGAGGTGAGCACGATGCGCTCAAGCGTGGTCCGCAGAAACTCCGATTGCGCGCCGTGGTCGGATGTCGAGCCGACTTCCTCGTGGTCGAAAAGGGCAAGTACGGGGACGTAGTCGAGCGGCTCTGCGGCCAAGAGTGCTTCCAGCCCGGCGTAACAGGTGCCCTGATTGTCCAGGCGCGGCGCACTCACTAAATCCCGGTCAGCCCCGATCAGTGTCGAGGGCGTCAGGTCGTGGGTCATCAGGTCGGCCGAGAGCAGATCAGCCGGGGCGATGCCGGCCCGCTCGGCGACATGGCCCAGCAGCGACCGTGACCGATCACCGGCACCCCAGACGGCATTGAGGTGTAGCTGTGGATTCAGGCTCAGCGACCCGCGATCCTCCGCCAGATGGATCGCCAGCTGTGGCACCCGCAGCAACGGCTCGTCGATACGCACCAACCGGTGCGCGACGCCACCACGAACATCGCGATCGCGCAGTGAGATCCGGCCACTGAGTCCTAGATCGCGGTCAAGCCAGGAGTTGAGTAGCGCCCCGCCGTAGGGTTCCAACGCCACCACCTGCCAGCCTGTCACGACCCGGTCCGGGTGCTGCTTGACGCGCAGGTTGGGGCTGTCGGTGTGGGCGCCGATGATCCGAAACGGTTGGTGGCGGCCCGATGCCGTCCAGGCGATCAGCGAGCCGGCCCGCACCGTGAAGAAGCGTCCCGCGGCGGCGCCATCCCACCGGTCAGTCTCATCGAGTTCGGTATAGCCGGCTGAGCGCAGCCGCTCGGCGACCGTCGCGCAGACGTGGAACGGCGAGGGCGACGCGTCGATGAACTCACACAGTCCGCGCGCGGTGGCTCCGGTCATCGCATCAGACTGCCAGCACGGCGTCGAGCGCCGAGTAGAACATTCCGAGCCCGTCGTCGGACGGCCCGGTGAGAGCTTCGGTGGCATGCTCAGGATGCGGCATCAGACCGACCACCCGGCCATCGGCCGAACTCACCCCGGCAATCCCCCGCATAGAACCATTGACGTTATCGGTATACCGGAACACGATGCGGCCCTCGGCTTCAAGTTCGTCGAGCACGGGTTCACTTGCGACATAACGACCTTCGCCCGACTTCAGCGGCACCAGCAGGTCCGCACCCAACTCGTACCGCGAGGTCCACGCCGTCTCGGTCGACACCACCTGTAGCCACACGTCCCGGCAGATGAAGTGCAGCCCGGCATTGCGAGTCAGCGCCCCGGGCAGCAGGCCCGCTTCGCACAGCACCTGAAAGCCATTACAAATACCCAGCACCGGCATACCGCGGCCGGCCGCGGCCACCACCTCGCCCATGACCGGTGCGAACTTAGCGATCGCCCCGCAGCGCAAATAGTCGCCGTAGGAAAAACCGCCCGGCACCACGACGGCATCGACGCCCTTGAGATCGGCATCGGCGTGCCAGAGACTTACCGGTTCAGCACCGGCAAGACGTACCGCCCGGGCGGCGTCGACGTCGTCAAGGGTGCCCGGAAATGTAATCACCCCGACCTTCGCACTCATGATGGATCCCGGCTGACCGACCAGTCCTCGATCACGGTATTGGCCAACAGAGATTCGGCGATGGAGGCCAGTTGATCGTCGGTCACCGAATCGTCGATCTCAAGCTCGAATCGCTTGCCCTGCCGAACATCTGAGATGCCGGCGTGTCCGAGGCGGCCCAGCGCGCCGACGATGGCCTGGCCCTGCGGGTCGAGAATCTCGGCCTTGGGCATCACGTGAACAACAACCCGGGGCACTGGAGCTCCTCTGACGCGGCGGATGGTGCGGTTAGATCCTACTGGTGGCCGGCGGCCAGTCGACTCATGGGCAGGAGCTGATGTAGGCCGTGCACAGCGGCGCGCCGAGCGCGTCGAGAACGGCCGTGTCGGTGGCGGCGGGCCACGGAGTCTGAGGCGGCGCGTCTGACCACAGGGCCAGTTCGGTGATGGTGCTAGTGACCGGATCGGCAAGCAAATACTGGTGAAGTATCACCGGTCCGCTGACAGCTGCGGCCATCCGTAGAGGTTCGTCGACGGTCAACGACGGGGAGGCCGTGGCGTTGGTCTGCTGGCAGGCCCGAAGCGCGAGGACCGCGACGGCGAACGCGTCCCGGGCGAGCTGGCCGCCCCACCATGTCTCCCCACGCCAGTGGACCACCTGGGCCTGCAGCTGCCACTGGCCGCGCGGATTGGTCACGACCGCCCGTTCGGCCACCGCGAAGCTGCGCGGATCCTGGCCCAGCGTCGGGCTGGCACACAGTTCCTCAAACCGGAATCGCGGCGAACGCGCAGTCACCGCCACCGCAGCCAGTTCGGGCCAGCCGTAGCGCGCGTCCAGCGGGATCGATGATGGCGCGATCCACGCGGTCTCCGGAATGCGGTTACAGACCGGCGGACAGGTACCGGACGGCTCAGCGGCCGCCGGCGCGGCGGTGGCGAGCATGGCGGTCACCATCACCATCGCCGCCGTGAGGACCGTCTGCATACTGCCCCTTCTCTAGGCGCACAATCGTAAGCATGGAATTGACTCACTTCGGACATTCATGCCTGCTCGCGGAGATTGGTGTCGCACGACTGTTGTTCGACCCGGGCACCTTCTCCCACGGTTTCGAGGGCATCACCGGCCTGTCCGCGATCCTGATCACTCACCAGCATCCCGACCACGCAGACCCGCAACGCCTACCGGCCCTGGTCGAGGCCAACCCCGGTGCGGCTCTCTACGCCGACCCACAAACCGCCGCCCAACTCGGCGGCAACTGGCGCGCGGTGCACGTCGGCGACGATTTCACCATCGATGGGCTGACCATCCGTGGAGTCGGCGGCCGGCACGCGGTCATCCACCCAGAGATCCCGGTGATCGACAACATCTCCTACCTGATCGGTGATGACGAACACCGGGCCCGACTCATGCATCCGGGCGACGCGCTATTCGTGCCCGATGAGCCGATCGAGGTGCTCGCCACGCCGGCCGCGGCGCCATGGATGAAGATCTCCGAGGCGGTGGACTACCTGCGCGCAGTGGCGCCCCGGCACGCAGTTCCAATTCACCAGGGCATCATCGCCCCCGAAGCCCGCGGCATCTTCTACGGTCGGCTGTCCGAGATGACCGACACCGACTTCCGGATCCTGCCCGAGGAGAACTCGGTACGGTTCTGATGACACGAAGGGAACACAGGTGAGCACAGCCGATCTTGAGAGACTTTTCGGACTGGGCGGTAAAACCGCTCTGGTCACCGGCGGTACCCGCGGTATCGGCATGATGATCGCGCGCGGTCTGCTCCAGGCCGGGGCACGCGTCGTGATCAGTTCGCGTAAGGCCGATGCCTGCGAACAGGCTGTCGCGGCGTTGTCGGAGTTTGGGGAGGTCCGCGCGGTGGCTGCCGACCTTTCCCGTCAGGACGAGTGCCAACGGTTGGCCGCCGACGTGCTCAGCCGGACCGACACCCTGGACATCCTGGTCAATAACGCCGGCGCGACCTGGGGTGAGCCGCTGGAAACCTTTCCCGCCGCGGCCTGGGATCGGGTGCTCGACCTCAACGTCAAATCACCGTTCTGGATGGTCCAGGCGCTTCTGCCGGCACTGCGCAAAGCCGGCACCCAGGACGATCCGGCGCGGATTATCAATATCGGCAGCATCGACGGCATCCACGTCAGCCCGATGACGACGTACTCCTATTCCACGAGTAAGGCGGCGATCCATCAACTGACCCGGGTGCTGGCCAAAGAGCTCGGGCCGCAACACATCACCGTCAACGCGGTGGCCCCGGGTCCGTTTCCGTCCAAGATGATGGCCGCCACCCTGGAGGCATTCGGCGAGGCGATCGCGGCATCGGCGCCGCTGCGCCGAATCGGCCGCGACGACGATATGGCCGGGATCGCGATCTTCCTCGCCAGCCGGGCCGGCTCCTATCTCAACGGTGCCGTGATTCCGGTCGACGGCGGTATCGCCACCACCGCAAGCGGAACAGCCCGCTAGGCGGCCGGATTTCAGTCCGGCAACACCGCTTCGATCGCGGCGATCACCTCGGGAGCGTCGGGTTCGGTACGGGGCCGGAACCGATTGACCACCTCACCGTTGGGCGCGATGAGGAACTTCTCGAAATTCCACTGCACATCGCCCGCCTCGCCGGCGGCGTCGGCGGTCTCGGTCAGCCGGGCGTAGAGCGGATGGCGATCGGCCCCGTTGACATCGGCCTTGGACAGCAGTGGGAAAGAGACGCCGTAGGTGGTGGAGCAGAACGTCGCGATCTGCTCCGGGGTTCCGGGCTCCTGGCTCATGAACTGATTGCACGGAACTCCGATGACGGTCAGTCCGCGATCGCCGTAGTCGCGGGCCAACTGCTCCAGCGCGCCGTACTGCGGAGTCAGGCCGCATTTGGAGGCGACATTGACCACCAAGAGTGCCCGGCCGTCATAGTCGGCCAGCGAGGTGGGGTTTCCGTCGAGTGTGGTGAGTGGGATTTCTGCCAGGGACATATCGGTGACGCTACCGCGCCGCCGGTCCGTACCGTCGCGGGTCCGCGGTTGCCAGCAGCCAGGCGTACTGGAACGCGGTCTCCTTCCAGCGTTCGTAGCGGCCGCTGATACCTCCGTGGCCCGCCGCCATCTGGGTGCGCAGCAGCACCGGATGCGGATCAGTCTTGGTGTGGCGCAGGGCGGCTACCCATTTGGCGGGTTCGACATAGAACACCCGGGTGTCGTTGAGCGATGTCATCGCCAGGATCGCCGGGTAGTTCTTGGCGTCGACATTCTCATACGGCGAGTACGACTTCATGTAGGCGTAAACATCGGCATCGGCCAACGGGTTGCCCCACTCGTCCCACTCGGTCACCGTCAGCGGCAGCGACGGATCCAGAATCGTGGTGAGCGGATCAACGAACGGGACCTGGGCGAGTATGCCCGCGAACATCTCAGGCGCCATGTTGGCCACGGCACCCATGAGCAGACCGCCGGCACTGCCACCCAGTGCAACCAGGTTCGCCGGTCGGGTCAGTCCCGAATCGATGAGATGGCGCGCGGCGGTGATGAAGTCGGTGAAGGTGTTCTTCTTCTCCATCAGCTTGCCGCGCTCGTACCAGAGGCGGCCCATCTCGCCACCACCACGGACGTGGGCGATCGCGAAGATCATGCCGCGGTCAAGCAGGGAAAGTCTGGCGATGGAGAACCGCGGATCCTCGGAGGACTCGTAGGCCCCGTAGCCGTAGAGCACGGTCGGAGCGGGGGTTTCGACACCTGCTCGGTGGATGAGCGAGATCGGGATACGCGTGCCGTCCTCAGCGATCGCCCAGTCTCGGCGTTCGACATAGTCGTCGCGGCGATAATCCCCGAGCACCGGTTGTTCGCGCAGCAGGATCCGTTCACCGGAGGCAAGATCGATGTCGTAGATCCGCATCGGGGTGATGAACGATGTCGCCCCGATCCGCAACCGGGGCGATTCCCAGTTCGGATTACCGGCCAGCCCGGAGGCCATCAGTTCGGAGTCGAAGGTGATCTCCTCCGGTGTGCCGTAACCATCGTCGATCGGCCACAGCTGCAGGCGCGCCAGTGCTTCCCGACGGTAGTGGACGACGATGTGGTGGGCAAAAGCGTCGACACCCTCGAGTCGGACGTCGTCACGGGCGGCGATCAGTGTCGTCTGCGCGGCGGGATCGTCGACCGGGGCGTCGACCAGAGTGAAGTTCGGCGCGTCGTCGTTGTGCAGGATCAGGAATCGGTCCCTGCCGCCGATCACGGCGTGCTCAACGGAGTACTCGATACCGTCACGCCGCGGCAGCACCGCAGAAAAAGATGCCTGCGGGTCGGAGGCATCGGCATACCGAACTTCAGAGGTGACCGATGATCCGGCCGCAATGAGAATGTAGGCATTGCTGCGAGTCCGGCCTACCGCAACCCAGAACCGTTCATCGGGTTCGGTGAAAACCTGCTCGTCAGATCCGGTGGCGCCGAGACGGTGTCGCCAGACGGTATCGGGGCGCCACGAATCATCGACGGTGGTGTAGTAAACGCACTCATTGTCCGCCGCCCAGGTGACCCCCAGTCCGATGCCGGAAATCGTGTCCGGGTAAAGCTCTCCGGTGCGTAAGTCCTTGAACCGCAGGGTGTATCGCTCGTCACCGACGATATCCACGGAATAGGCCAACACGTTGCCGTCCAGGCTCACGCTGCTGGCGCCGAGCGAGAAGAAGTCGTGGCCGTCCGCCTCGATGTTCTCGTCAAGCAAAATCTGTTCACCGGGAACGCGAGTGTTCTCATCCAGAACCGGAGGCTCCCAATCATCGGATCCGGCCGCCGGGCACCGGCAGTGCACGCCGTATTGCTTACCCTCGAAGCTGCGTCCGTAGTACCACCAGTCCCCGCGGCGAACCGGCACCGACAGGTCGGTCTCCTTGGTTCGTGACTTGATCTCGTCAAAAATTTTCTGCCGCAGCGGCTCCTGATCGGCAGTCTGCGCCTCCACGTGGGCGTTCTCCGCCTCGAGGTGAGCGATCACCTCCGGGTCGGACTTGTCGCGCATCCACTCGTAGGGGTCGACGAAGACATCGCCATGGTGAACGCGTTGGCTGTCGATCCGTCTCGGTATCGGAGCGGTCATGCTTCATGACCGATCCAGTCGGCAAACGTGCACCCCGAAATACGTTCGTAGGCCTCGATATAGCGAGCGCGGGTCGCCGCCACGATCGCATCGGGCAGCGGCGGCGGCGGGGCCGCACCGTGGCGGTCCCAGCCGGATTCTGGTCCGGTCAACCAGTTGCGGACGAACTGCTTATCGAAGCTCGGTTGCACCACACCCTCGGTGTAGCTGTCGGCCGGCCAGTAACGCGAGGAATCCGGGGTGAACACCTCATCGGCGAGCACCAGTCGACCACCACGATCCACACCGAACTCGAATTTTGTGTCGGCGATGATGATTCCTTTCGCCAGCGCGTGTTCGGCGGCCAGGTTGTAGGTCTGCAGCGTCAAATCCCGCAACTGTCCGGCACGTTCCGCGCCGGTCATCGCGACGACCCGATCGAAGGAGATGTTCTCGTCATGGGCGCCGAGTTCCGCCTTGGTCGCCGGGGTGAACAGCGGTTGATCGAACTTGCTGGCCTCGACAAGTCCGGTAGGTAGCGGGATCCCGCACACCGACCCGGTTCGTTGATAGTCCAGCAGGCCCGAACCGGTCAGGTAGCCGCGCGCCACACACTCGACCGGAATCATGTCGAGTTGGCGAACCACCAGCGCTCGGCCGAGTACCTCGGCGGGGATCCGCGGATCGTCCGGTGGCCCCCCAAGATGGTTGGGCGCCCCGCCGCGGTCCGACACCAGACCGAAGAAGAACACACTCATCGCGGTCAGGATCCGGCCCTTGTCCGGAATGAGGGTGTCGAGAATGTAGTCGAACGCCGAGATGCGATCGGACGCGACAAAGAGCAGGTGTTCGTCATCGATGCGGTAAAGCTCACGGACTTTGCCGCTGGCCAGGTGCCGGTAATCGGTCAGGTCAGGGCGCACCGGGTCAGCCTATCGGCCGCTGACATCAACGACTGTGCTGGGATCAGGTGCATGAAATCGCGATTCCTTCCCTATGCCACCACCCCGGGCCGACTGACCGCCCAGGTGATCAGCGATCTGCTGGTCGGCTCATGGATCACCCTCTGGGTCATGGTCGGTCTCGGCGTGCACCATGCGATCGCGGCAATCGCTGGCGTGGGCACGCAGGTCAAGGACGGGGCGACCGGAATCTCGGAAAACCTCAATTCGGCCGGCGACAGTGCCGACCGAATTCCGTTGGTGGGCGATGCGGTGTCCACGCCACTGCGCGCCGCGAGCGAGGCAGCCCTTGACCTTGCCGGTGCCGGCCAGAACCTCAACACCACCGCGACATGGCTGGCGGTGCTGCTGGCCATCGCCGTAGCGGCTCCGCCTATCCTTGCGGTCGCG
>CALQLM010000011.1 GCA_943331415.1 Bifidobacterium breve | reverse complement strand
GACGGAGTTAGGCGCATCGTCATCGCCGAAGAGACGCAGGCTCAGATCCACTAGCTCGTAACAGATCTTTATCCGACGGTCGACGCTGTTCCATGTTGCGTTGACCCGGTCGCATTGTTCGCCGACCAGTGAGACGTCCGCGGGGAGTTTCAGCGATGAGTTGACGTCTTCGGCAAGAACTTCGAGCATTCGCGTGTTCGTCATCAACTCGCGGCCCCGGACCGCTTCGGGCGTGCTAGCTTCGCCATAGGTGGCGACCATGCGTCCCGGGTAGGGATCGACGCCAACGCGGTTGCCACAGGCGGCGGTCAGTGCCACCACGACGAGCATCCCGGCCCACGCGGCACCGGTGGTGCCGACCCGTACTTTCACCAACTCAACCCCTGACAGTGCTGCTGGAACCGGGATTTCCGATGTCGATGGACCCGGCTAAGTATCGGAGGGTACGCCCGAGCGTCTCAGACGCCGGCCCACAACCACACCTTTTGCATTTTATTGAAAATGATTGTCGTTTGCTTTAGGCTTCGACGGAATCGAAGGGGACCTAGATCAATGAACCTCATCCGGCTGGCGGCAGGCCTCTCAGTTGTGGTCCTGACCGCAGGACTCGGTGCCTGCAGCAGTGACAGGGGTACCAGCGGCGCCGGTGGAGCCGGCGTTCCGACCATCGTCGCCTCGACCGACGTCTGGGGCAGTGTCGCGAAGGCCGTCGCCGGAGACCGCGCGACAGTGACATCGATCATCAACAGCGCCTCGGCAGATCCGCACTCCTTCGAGGCCAGTCCCGCCAATGCGGCTGCCATTACCGACGCCTCCCTGGTCATCTTCAACGGCGGCGGTTACGACCAATGGGTCGATGACGTACTGACGACCCACCCCGACGTGGCATCGATCGACGCCTACTCGCTTCTCAACACAACCGCTCTTGGTGAACCGACCCCGGCGAACGAACATGTCTTCTACGACCTCGGCACCGCCAAGGCGGTGGCTACCGAACTTGCGGCGAGGCTGGCGAAAACCGACCCCGACCATGCCGGCGACTACACCTCAAACGCCGAGGCATTCAACCGAGAAGCGGACGCGATCCAACAGACCGAGAAGGCCATCCGCACAGCACATCCCGGTGCCGCGGTCGTCGCCACCGAGCCCGTTGCCCACTACATGCTGATCGCCGCAGGAGTAACAGACAAGACGCCGAAGGGCTTCACCAGCGCGATAGAGCAGGACACCGATCCGGCACCCGTCGACGTAGCCGCCATGCTCGATCTGATCACGAACCGTCAGGTCGCCGCCGTACTCATCAACCAACAGACGGCAACCGAGGTGATCAGGCAGATTCAAGCCGCAGCCAACAGCGCCGGAGTTCCGATCGTCGACGTCGGCGAGACCTTGCCCGCGGGCAGCGACTATCTGGGCTGGCAGCGCGATACCGCCAACCGGTTAGCCGCCGCGCTGGAGGTAAAACCATAATCAGTACTCGTGGTTGACGAGGTTGTCTCTCTCACCGGTGCCCGGCTCGCCTTCGGCGACCGGGTGCTGTGGGATCACCTCGATCTGAAGGTGTCGGCCGGTGAGTTCATCGCCATTCTCGGGCCGAACGGAACCGGGAAAACCTCACTGCTGAAAGTGCTGCTGGGCCAGCTCCCGCTCAGCGCCGGCACCGCACTGATCGAGGGGCAGCCAATCGAAGCCGGCAGCGACCGGATCGGATACGTTCCCCAACATCGCGCTGTCGACCGCGGGCTGAGTCTGTGCGGGCGCGATCTGGTCCAGTTGGGTGTCGACGGTCATCGCTGGGGTTTGGCCCCGTTGCGGCGTGCCGGTCGCAGCGCCCGCCGCAGGGCGGTCGAGGAAGCACTGACACAAGTGCGCGCCAACCAACTCGCTTCAGTTCCAGTCGGGGTGATGTCCGGCGGGGAGTTGCAACGGGTCCGGATCGCGCAGGCACTGGCGACCGACCCCGTGCTGCTGCTGTGCGACGAACCTTTGCTCAACCTCGACCCTGCCAATGCCCGCCTCGTCGCCGAATTGATCGATCGTCGCCGCCGGGCGGGCACCGCGGTGATGTTCGTGACCCATGAGGTCAATCCGGTGTTGCCCTATGTCGACCGGGTGTTGTACCTAGTGAACGGCGGCTTCCGAATCGGCACCGTGGCCGAGGTGATGACGTCGGAAACCCTTTCGGAGCTCTATCAGGCCGACATCCAGGTGGTGCAGGTAGGCAACCGCTATGTGGTCGTCGGTGAACATTTCGACCATTCCGGCCACACCCACGGGCACACCCATGAATGACAAAATCCTTCACCTGCTGCACAACATGTTCTCCTTCGAAATCACCGCAGATCTGCTCGGCCGCGACTTTGTGCAGCAGGCACTCATCGCAGCTGCATTGCTGGCGCTGGTCGCCGGACTTATCGGCCCGTTCATCGTGATGCGGCAGATGTCATTCGCGGTGCACGGTTCCAGCGAACTGTCGCTGACCGGCGCGGCATTCGCGTTACTGACCGGATTCAATGTCGGACTGGGCGCCTTATTCGGAAGTGCCTTGGCAGCGATTCTCTTCGGATTTCTGGGTCAACGCGCAAGGGAACGCGATTCGGCGATCGGGGTGGTGATGGCCTTCGGCCTCGGCATGGCCGTGCTGTTCATCCACCTCTACCCCGGACGGGCCGGGACGAGTTTCGCGCTCCTCACCGGTCAGATCGTCGGCGTGGGTTACACCGGGTTGGCAATGCTGATCGTGGTAACCGTCCTCGTTGTTGCGACGCTTGCCATCACCTATCGCCCACTGCTGTTCGCTACCGCCGATCCTGAAGTGGCCGCGGCGCGCGGCGTCCCGGTGCGCGCGCTGGGAATTGTGTTCGCCGCGTTGGTGGGAATTGTCGCTGCCCAAGGCGTACAGATCGTGGGCGCACTGCTTGTCATGTCACTGCTCATCACCCCGGCCGCCGCCGCAGCACGAGTGTTCTCCTCGCCCGTCGCCACCATCACAGCGTCGGTGGTGTTCGCAGAAATCGCCGCCGTGGGTGGCATCGTGGCATCGCTGGCACCGGGAGTCCCGGTTTCGGTGTTCGTCACGACCATTTCTTTTGCCATCTACCTGGTGTGCTGGGCTATCAGTCGGCGGCGCCTCGACCCCGCGGCAGCATAGGCTTAACCAGTGCCATCAGTAGATCTCAACGCCGACCTCGCTGAGGGTTTCGGGATCTGGGAACTCGGTGACGATGACGCCATGCTCGACATCGTCACCAGCGCGAACCTCGCCTGCGGATTCCATGCCGGCAACCCGGTCGGTCTGGCCCGGACCTGCCGGGCCGCTGCTGCGCGGGATGTGCGGGTAGGGGCGCAAGTCGGGTACTTCGATCTTGCCGGGTTCGGCCGCCGACGGATCGAGGTCGCGCCGGCAGAACTCACCGCCGACGTGATCTACCAGATCGGTGCGTTACAGGCCCTGGCGCGCGCAGCCGGCACAACGTTGGCTTACGTCAAACCCCATGGTGCGCTCTACAACACGATCGCAATTGACCAAGATCAGGCCCGCGCCGTCGCCGAAGCCGTTCACGCCGCCGATCCCGAACTTCCGGTACTCGGATTGGCCGGTTCGGTCTTTTTCACCGAGGCCCGCCGACTGGGCCTGCGGACAGTGGCCGAGGCCTTCGCCGACCGTGCCTATCGTCCTGACGGGCACCTGCTGCCCCGAAGTGATTCCGGCGCGGTTCTCCGCGATCCGGTACACATTGCCGAGCGCGTGGTGGACATGGTGAAATCCGGAACGGTCACGGCCGTCGATGGCTCAGTGGTGAAGATCGACGTGGAATCGGTGTGTGTGCATGGCGATTCTCCGGGAGCCGTCGAAATTGCAGGTGCGGTGCGCAACCGGTTGGTGGCCGAGGGGATCGAGCTGGCGGCGTTCACCTGATCGGGGTTTAGCGTTTGTAAGCCTGCGGCAGTGCCATTCCGCGGTCGGCCATCACCTGACGGAGCAGCGTTGGGTAGTCGGTAATGATCCCGTCAGCGCCGGCATCAATCTGGGCGTTCATTGTCACTGAGTCATTGATCGTCCACGGAACAACCCTCAGACCCAAGGCATGTGCGCGCGCGTTGAACTCACGATCGGCGACAAGCCGGAAGTCCGGATCCCCCGCAATTTGCCCGTAGGGCACGGAGTAACCGGGCGAGAGAATGTTGGCGCCGACCATCAGCGCGCCGATAATCGGATCACCGATGACGGCGGGATCAATCCCATTGAGCCACGGAGATCCCGGTGTCCAGGTGGTTTCATCCCATAACGCCACCAAGGGAATCGAGGGATCGGCCATGCGCACCATGGGAAGCGTCCGCCAATCGAAACTCTGGATTTCGACTCTGTTGGTCTTTCCTGCATCCCTGACGGCGGCGAGAATCACGTCAACAAATTGCTGCGGTGGCGCTGACATCTCAGGATCCGCCGCCTCGACCTTGGTCTCGATGTTGTAGCGCACATCGGCGCCGTAAGCATCGGTGAGAGCGAATACCTCAGGCAGGGTGGCGATCCGGTTACCTGACACGACCTCGGCAGCCGGAAATCCTGCGAGCAGCTTGCCGCAATCGAGTGTCCGCAACTGTGCGGCGGTCAGATCATGAACCAGTTTTCCGACATAGGGGTACTGCGGATCCTTGGGGAATGCCGGTGCGGTGTCGGTGCACTTTGCGGCGTCGATCACCGGGTCGTGCCACACCATCGGTTGGGCATCTTTGGATAGCACGATATCGAGTTCCAGCGTGGTGACGCCTAATTCGAGCGATTTGGCGAAGGCACCTAGGGACTCTTCGGTCGTCTCACCACGGCCACCCCGGTGTGCCTGCAGATCAAAATTCACTTCGTCAGCACCTGCAGGTATCGAGAGCCACAGCGGAACCGCCGCAAGAAGCATCGAGAGACAGCGAAGGTGGAGGCTCCACATGGGGCACTACCGCCTGCGCTGACGTGCGATCTCGGCTAGGACGACGCCCGCAGCCACCGAGGCGTTCAATGACTCAGTCGGACCTGCCATCGGTATCGACACCACCGCGTCGCAGTTCTGACGCACCAGTCGCGAGAGGCCCTTGCCCTCGGAACCGACGACCAACACCATCGGCCCGGCAGCATCGAATTCGTCAATCGTGGTGTCCCCGTCCGCATCAAGCCCCACGACCCGAACCCCGGCCTCGGACCACTGATTGAGTGTGCGGTTGAGGTTTGTGGCCCGGGCCACCGGCACCCGCGCCGCCGCACCCGCGCTGGTCCGCCAGGCCACTGCGGTCACCGATGCTGAACGCCGTTGCGGAATCAGCACACCGTGCCCGCCGAAGGCGGCGACCGAACGGATGATCGCGCCCAGGTTGCGAGGATCGGAAATGTTGTCCAACGCCACTACCAGTGCGGGCTGGACATCGCTGGTGGCCGAGGCCAACAGATCGTCGGGATGTGCGTACCCATACGGCGGAACCTGCAGCGCGATGCCCTGATGCAGTCCGTTGGAACTCATTCGGTCGAGGTCGTGGCGGGGCACCTCCAGGATCGGGATGCCGCGGTCGGCGGCCAGTGTCACCGACTCGGTGAGGCGTTCATCGGCCTCGGCGCCGAGAGCGACGTACAGAGCCCCTGCCGGGGCGTCGGCCCGCAGGCATTCCAGTACTGGGTTGCGGCCCAGAACCATCTCGGTTTCATCGGTGGGCTTGTTATAAGTCTTGCGGGCCTGTTGGGCGGCACGTTTCGCAGCGGGGTGATGCGGCCGCTTGTGAGCGGGCGGGGTGGCGCCCCGCCCCTCGAGCCCGCGTCGACGAACACCTCCGGAGCCCACCGTCGGGCCCTTTTTGGTGCCCTCCTTGCGGATTGCGCCGCGACGCTTCGAATTGCCCGCCATCTAGGTGGCCTCTCCATCGGCCAGAGCCCATTGCGGGCCGTCGGCGGTATCGGTTACATCGATACCGGCGTGCTTGAGCCGGTCCCGAATCTCATCAGCGCCGGCCCAATCCCGATCGCGGCGGGCGTCGTCGCGGCGCTGCAATTCCGCGGCGACGAGGACGTCGACAGCAGCCAGTGCGGCGGCCGTCTCATCCCGGGTCTCCCATCTCGGGTCGAGGGGATCGCAGCCCAGGATCGCTGTCATCGAACGGATTTCGCCGGCCTTAACCAAAGCGGTGTCATGGTCTCCGGCCTCCAGTGCGCGGTTACCGTCGGCGCGGGCGGCGTGCACTTCGGCGAGTGCGGCGGGAACGGCAAGATCATCATCGAGTGCGGCACCGAATTTATCCGGCCATGCAATCGGCAGCACCGCACCCACCCGGGTTCGGACCCGGTGCAGGAATTCCTCGATTCCGGTGTAGGCCTTAGCCGCATCCTGCAAAGCCGTTTCGGAGAACTCCAGCATCGAACGGTAGTGCGCGCTGCCGAGGTAGTAACGCAGCTCGGCGGGCCGGACCCGTTGCAGCACCGCGGGAATCGCCAGGACATTGCCCAGCGATTTGCTCATCTTCTCCCCGCCCATGGTGACCCAGCCGTTGTGCAACCAGAAGTTGGCGAAGCCGTCGCCGGCAGCACGCGCCTGCGCAATCTCGTTCTCGTGGTGTGGAAACACCAAATCCATACCGCCGCAGTGAATATCGAATTCCGCACCCAGATACTCGTGCGCCATGGCGACACATTCGGAATGCCAGCCCGGACGGCCGCGGCCCCACGGTGTGGGCCACGACGGCTCGCCCGGCTTCGCGCCCTTCCAGAGTGTGAAGTCACGCTGGTCGCGTTTGCCGGTTCCGGCTCCCTCGCCCTGATGAACATCGTCGATCCGGTGACCGGAGAGTTTTCCGTAGTCGGCAAAACTCAGGACGTCGAAGTAGACGTCGCCGTCACCGGTATAGGCGTGACCGGTGTCGATCAGGCGCTCGATGAGTTCGACGATCTGGGTGATATGCCCGGTCGCGCGGGGTTCGGCCGAGGGGGGCAGTACACCGAGTGCGTCGTAGGCGGCTGCAAATGCCCGCTCGTGAGTCGCCGCCCACTCCCACCACGGCCGGCCTGCCTCGGCTGCCTTGGTGAGGATCTTGTCGTCGATGTCGGTGACATTGCGAATGAACGCCACGTCGAAACCTTTGGCCATCAGCCAACGCCGCAGGACGTCGAAGGCGACCCCGCTGCGGACGTGTCCGATATGCGGCAGCCCCTGGACGGTGGCGCCGCACAGATAGATCGATGCCTGCCCGGGACGAAGCGGCACGAAGTCGCGCACGGTACCGGTAAAGGTGTCGTGCAAGCGCAGGCCGGCGGCTCCGGTGGTCACGACGTCGCAGCTTACCGGGAAGCCGCGATGACCAGAGCAGTAGCGACGGCAGCCATGCCCTCGCCGCGGCCGGTCAGCCCGAGCCCGTCGGTGGTGGTAGCCGAGACGGATACCGGCGCGCCGAGCAGATCGGAGAGCACCCGCTGAGCCTCGTCGCGGCGGGGCCCGATCTTGGGACGGTTGCCGATCACCTGAACGGCGGCAGTAGCAGGCGTGACTCCGCTCTGAGTGAGCAGATCACGGACATGGGTCAGCATCTGGGCGCCGGTGACACCGAGCCACTGGGGCTGGTCGACACCGAACACACTGCCCAGATCACCGAGGCCCGCCGCCGACAGCAATGCATCACAGAGGGCATGGATCGCCACGTCACCGTCGGAATGACCCGAGCACCCGTCGTTGTCGACGAACAGCAAGCCCAACAGCCAACACGGCCGACCGGGTTCAATTACGTGGACGTCGGTCCCAATGCCAACCCTGGGCAGCGCAGCGCTCATGAGTTCAACACCGCCCTCGCTAAAAGCAGATCCAGTGCGGTGGTGATCTTGAAAGCAAGCGCGTCGCCGGGCACGGTGTGCACGGGCGTGCCGAGGTTCTCCACCAGCGTTGCGTCATCGGTGCCGGCGAAACCGCCGGACCGCTCGTAGGCGCGGCGCAGCAACTCGGCCTCGAAACCCTGGGGCGTCTGGACCGCACGCAGCCCGGATCGCTCAGGGGTTCCAAGCACGACACCGTTGGCGTCGACGGCCTTGATCGTGTCCGACACAGGAAGAACCGGGATGACGGCACGCATGCCACCGCGCAGGGCGTCGACCACACGCCGAATCTGATCGATCGGCGTCAACGGCCGTGCGGCGTCATGGACGACGATGAACTCCGGTTCCCCGACGACCGCCAAAGCCCGCTGGACACTCTCGTGACGTTGCGAGCCGCCCCCGACGACAGTGGCACGATCACCGAGCAGTGCCGCGGTCTCATCGACTCGGCCCGCCGGTGTGGCGACAACTACCCGATCGATCACGCCCGAGGCAATGAGACCCTCGACAGCGTGCTCCAACATTGTCCGGCCACCCAATTCGACAAAAGCTTTGGGCACGCCAGCTCCGAGACGTTCACCAGAACCGGCGGCCGGAACGACCGCGACCGTACCGGACACCGATGCCCTCAGGTCAGTCAGGAAGCGGCGGCCAGAACCTCATCGAGGATGGTCATGGCCTTCGCGTCGTCGGTGTTCTCGGCCAGTGCCAGCTCGCCGACGAGGATCTGACGCGCCTTGGCCAGCATGCGCTTCTCGCCGGCCGACAGTCCGCGCTCCTGGTCCCGGCGCCATAGGTCACGAACCACCTCGGCGACCTTGTTCACATCGCCAGAGGCCAGCTTCTCCAGATTGGCCTTGTAGCGACGCGACCAGTTGGTCGGCTCCTCGGTATGCGGAGCACGCAGTACCTGGAAGACCTTATCGAGGCCCTCCTGCCCGACCACGTCACGCACGCCGACATACTCAGCGTTATCCGCAGGTACTCGAACGGTCAGATCACCCTGGGCGACCTTCAAGACGAGGTATTCCTTCTGTTCGCCTTTGATGGTCCGGGTTTCGATCGCCTCGATCAATGCAGCACCGTGATGTGGATAGACAACGGTGTCTCCGACCTTGAAAATCATCAGATTCGAGCCCCTTTCACATCCCAATGTTAGCACGGCCTCCGACACCGTGTTGAACAACGGTGCAGGTCAGGGGCACCGTGGGTGAACAGTGGGGGTTGACAGGGCAGCAAATCCATGCAAAGCGGCCCGAAAGTGGCACCGTCGGGGGCGCCCCAGCACACTGGAACCCCTTCTCTACCGCCGTGCCCCGCAACCTACTACTGTGCATAGTCGGACCGTGTCGGCTGTCGTCGTTTCGGCCGTACTTCCCAAGCAGGAGGCCGCTATGAACCGCTTGAAGAACCGCCTCTTCGTCGCATCCGCGGGTCTGGCGGCCTGCGGCCTGATTCTCACCGGCTGCGGCGCCGGGCAAATCTCACAGACCGCAAATCAGGAATCCGCCGTGAACGGCACCTCCGCAAACGCCAAGGACATCGCTCTGCGCAATGTCCACCTGCTCGCGGTCCAGAGCACGGACTATCTGCAACCCGGACTCACGGTGCCTTTGTTGTTCGTGGCCGCCAATGGCTCGCCTGACGTTGACGACAAGCTGGTGGGCATCACCTCCGATGTCGGCACTGTGGCCATGACCGGTGACGGCGCGATTCCGGCCGGAGCCGCACTGGTCGTCGGTCAGCCCAAGGGGCAAACCGAGGCAATGGGCAGTGTCGTGCCGTCCACGGCCGAGGTGACCCTGAGCAAGCCCATCACCAATGGGATCAGCTACAACTTCACCTTTACCTTCGATAAGGCCGGCCAGGTCACCGTGGCCGTACCGATCTCCGCAGGCGATACCACCCGGGAGTAGCTGATCGCGCAGGCACACCTGACACGGCCCGCGCGCATCCACTCAACTGTCACACCTGGCGGCTAGCGTCAGCCACGTGGCCAAACCTCGCGCGCAGTACCGCTGCTCGGAATGCCGCCACGTCACGGCGAAATGGTTCGGCCGCTGCCCGGACTGCGGGACGTGGGGCACGCTCGATGAGGTCGCGACTCTCGCCGCCGTCAGCGGTGCCGGCCAGCGCAGCACGGTGCCGTCAACGCCCGCTGTTCCGCTGAGTTCGATCGATCCGGATCGCACGCGCCACTTCCCCACCGGTGTCACCGAACTCGACCGGGTGCTCGGCGGCGGTGTGGTGCCCGGCTCCGTGAGCCTGCTCGCCGGGGATCCGGGCGTCGGCAAGTCGACCCTGTTACTCGAAGTGGCCCACCGGTGGGCGCAGGCCGGCCGGCGCGCGCTGTACGTCTCCGGCGAGGAGTCAGCAGGTCAGATTCGCATGCGCGCCGAGCGAACCGGCAGCTGCCATGACGAAGTGTTTCTGGCCGCCGAGTCCGATATCAATACCGTGCTCGGTCATATCGAGGCGGTGAGCCCCAGCCTGGTCATCGTCGACTCGGTACAGACCATGAACTCCGGCGACACCGACGGAGTGGTCGGCGGGGTCACCCAGGTTCGCGCCGTCACGACGGCACTGACCGCGGTGGCGAAATCCAGCGGTGTCGCCATGGTGCTCGTGGGGCACGTCACCAAGGACGGCGCAATCGCGGGCCCGCGGTCGCTCGAACATCTCGTTGATGTCG
>CALQLM010000010.1 GCA_943331415.1 Bifidobacterium breve | reverse complement strand
CGGTTTACGGGACAAGGGTGTCTCCTAGTTCAGAATGTCGATGCCGGGCAGGGTCTTGCCCTCAAGGTATTCCAGAGAGGCCCCGCCCCCGGTGGAGATATGCGAGAAACCATCCTCAGGCAGGCCGAGTTGGCGCACGGCAGCCGCGGAGTCCCCTCCGCCGACGACACTGAAAGCACCCTTGGCCGTTGCGGAGATAATCGCCTCGGCCACTCCTTTGGTGCCATCCGCGAAGGCGGGGAACTCGAACACACCCATGGGACCGTTCCAGAAAATGGTGCGGGCGTTGGACAGCAGCGTGGTGAAACGTTTCACTGACTCGGGGCCAATATCCAGTCCCATTTTTTCAGCCGGAATATGTTCGGCGGCAACAGTTTCCGGCAGGGAATCAGCGGAGAATTCAGCCGCGACGACGATATCGACCGGCAGGTGAATCACGTCACCGTAGTCCTCGAGCAGTTGACGGCAGGTGTCGATCATCTCCTCCTGCAACAAAGATGTGCCCACCGGAACGCCCTGCGCGGCGAGGAACGTGAAGCACATTCCGCCTCCGATGATGACGCTGTCGGCTTTTCCGGCCAAGTTCTCGATCACAGCCAGTTTGTCGGAGACTTTCGAGCCGCCCAGCACGACGGCGTAGGGCCGTTCGCCGGTGGTGCTGAGTTGTTCGAGCACCTTGACCTCGGCCGCAACCAGGGTGCCGGCAAAGTGCGGTAGCAGGGTCGCAACGTCGTAGACCGAGGCCTGTTTGCGGTGCACCACACCGAAACCATCGGAAACGAATGCGCCGTCCTCGCCGACCAATTCGGCAAGGGCTTTTGCCAGGGCCAGTCGGTGCGCATCGTCCTTGCTGGTCTCTCGCGGATCGAAACGGATGTTCTCCAGCAGGAGAACATCTCCGTCGGTCAGACCCTCGGCGCGCGCCAGAGCGTCGGTACCGACCACATCTCCGGCGAGCTGGACGTGCCGGCCCAGCTTCTGTCCCAGCACCGCAGCCACCGGGGCCAGTGACAGCGAGGGATCCGGTCCGTCCTTGGGACGGCCCAGGTGCGCAGTCACGATCACCTTGGCACCGGCATCGGAGAGTGCCTTCAACGTGGCCACCGACGCGTCGATCCGCCCCGTATCGGTGACGGCACCGCTGTCATCGAGCGGGACATTGAGGTCGCAGCGCACCAGCACACCGCGGCCCTCGACGCCGTCGGCGAGCAGATCGGAGAGAGTCTTGACAGGCACTGTTGTTATCGTCCGGTGCTTACAGCGACTTACCGACCAGACCGACCAGGTCGACCAGACGGTTGGAATAGCCCCATTCGTTGTCGTACCAGGAGACCACCTTGGCCTGGTTGCCGATGACCTTGGTCAGGCCGGAGTCGAAGATTGAGCTGTGCGGGTCGGTGACGATATCGCTGGAGACGATCGGGGCGTCGTAGTACTTCAGGATGCCCTTCATCGGCCCCTCGGCGGCGGCTTTGAGTGCGGCGTTAATGGACTCCACGCTGGCTTGCTTCTTCAACTCGACAGTGAGGTCGGTGACCGAACCGGTCGGGATCGGCACCCGCAGCGCGTAGCCGTCGAGCTTGCCCTTCAACTCGGGCAGGACCAGGCCGATGGCCTTGGCCGCGCCGGTAGAGGTCGGAACGATGTTGAGTGCGGCGGCGCGGGCACGACGCAGATCCTTGTGCGGGGCGTCCTGAAGGTTCTGGTCCTGGGTGTAGGCGTGGATCGTCGTCATCAGGCCCTGAACAATGCCGAACTCGTCATTGACCACCTTCGCGAGCGGACCAAGGCAGTTCGTGGTGCATGAGGCATTGGAGATGACGTTCTGGCTGCCGTCGTACTTGTCGTCATTGACACCCATCACGATCGTGATGTCCTCGTCGCTGGCCGGAGCGGAGATGAGGACCTTCTTGGCGCCGGCTTCCAGGTGTCCACGCGCCCGGGCGTCGGTGAAGATGCCGGTGGACTCGACCACGACATCGACGCCGAGGTCACCCCACGGCAATGCGGCCGGGCCTTCCTTGACCGCGAGTGCCTTGAGCGTGGTGGTGCCGATGACGATCGTGTCGCCCTGCACCGAAACATCCTCGGGCAGACGGCCAAGGATCGAGTCGAACTTCAGCAGGTGCGCCAGCGTCGCGATATCGGTCAGGTCGTTGACGGCCACGATCTCAATATTGGTGGCCTTGCCCTCGGCCTTCTGTGCCGCCAGTGCGCGGTAGAAATTGCGCCCGATGCGTCCGAAACCGTTCACGCCCACTCGGATCGTCACGTCTGTCTCCTCTAGTCGCTGCTAGTTCCCCGGGTCAGCCTAGTGCCGTGGCGAGGCCACCCGACCGGGAACCCTGCCCATCCTTGCGGCCGCAGCCGCGTACCGTCGGGGTATGGCGTTGTCGCTGAACTTGGATCTGGACTTCGACCACGTGCGGGAGCGGCTGGGCCGGGGCCTTTTCGCCATGGTTGCCGGTCCCGAAGGCCCGCAGAACCGGAGCCGGATCCACGGCACTCCGGGCCCGCGGTGGTTCGCCGACGACCGGCCCATTCGGCGGGTGCACGCCGATGCGTCGATGTTTGTCGGGGGGCTGCGCGCCCTGCTGCTGCAGTCGTTGCACCCGTTGGCGATGGCCGGAGTCGCCCAGCATTCCGACTACCGCGGCGATCCCTGGGGACGGCTCCAACGCACCAGCACGTTCCTGGCTGTCACCACGTTCGGCACCGCCACAGACGCCCAGCGCGCGGTCGACAAAGTCCGCGGCATCCACCGGCGCGTGCGGGGCCAGGCTCCCGACGGTCGCGACTACCGGGCCGATGATCCCCACCTGCTGGAGTGGGTGCACATCGCGGAGGTGGACAGTTTCCTGAAGGCCTACCAGCTTTACGGGGCGGCGCCGCTCGACCAGACGGGTCGGGACGACTACGTGGCCGACACCGCCCGTGTGGCCGCGGCGCTGGGAGTTCTCGACCCCCCACGTACCGAAGCCGACCTGCGGGCGCGACTTG
The DNA here is from genome assembly GCA_943331415.1 of Bifidobacterium breve. Lineage (GTDB taxonomy): Bacteria > Actinomycetota > Actinomycetes > Mycobacteriales > Mycobacteriaceae > Mycobacterium. The sequence continues at coordinate 7,772 of CALQLM010000010.1, read as the reverse complement.
CGGGTTACCGCAGCGAACTAGCCAGCACCGAAGCTGCGCGGGAAGCCGCCCGGTTTCTGCTCATCACTCCCCCGCTGTCACTGCTGGCCCGCGCCCCCTACGGCGTGCTGGCTGCCGCGGCGGTGTCCATGCTGCCGCCGTGGGCGAGGCTGCCGCTGCGCCTGCCGTATCTACCTCCGCTGGAAGCCACCGCGATTCGACCGTCAGGACGTATCCTGGTCAGTGGAATTCGCTGGGCGCTCTCGGCAGATCAACCGGATACGGTTGCGGCTCAACAGCTTTGAGGTATCGCCGATCAGGCGTCGTCGAGTAGATCCGGAGTGACCGCGGACTCGGTGTCGGGTATTCCGTCCTGCTTGGCCTTGCGATCGGCCATCGACAGCAGGCGCCGGATACGTCCGGCCACAGCGTCTTTGGTCATCGGGGGTTCAGCAAGCCGACCGAGTTCTTCCAGCGAAGCCTGGCGATGTTCGACCCGCAAGCGCCCAGCAGCGGCCAGATGATTGGGCACGGTATCGGCGAGGATCTCCAGCGCACGTTCCACCCGCGCTGCCGCGGCCACCGCGGCCCGGGCAGAACGACGCAGATTGGCATCGTCGAAATTCGCCAGCCGATTGGCGGTGGCCCGCACCTCTCGGCGCATCCGCCGCTCCTCCCAGGTCAGGCGGGTGTCCTGGGCGCCCATCCGGGTGAGCAACGTACCGATGGCCTCGCCGTCACGCACCACGACGCGATCAACGCCGCGCACCTCCCGCGCCTTGGCGCTGATACCGAGGCGCCGTGCCGCACCGACCAGTGCCAGGGCCGCCTCCGGCCCGGGGCAGCTCACCTCCAGTGCCGAGGAACGGCCGGGTTCGGTCAACGAGCCATGCGCCAGGAATGCTCCGCGCCAGGCCGCCTCCGCATCGCCGATGCTGCCGCCGACCACCTGAGCGGGAAGCCCGCGAACGGGGCGCCCGCGCATGTCCAGCAGACCGGTCTGTCGGGCCAGCGCCTCACCGTCCTTGGCCACCCGCACCACATAGCGGGTGTTCTTGCGGATTCCGCTGGCCGAGAGCACATGCACGACCGCGCTGTAGCCGTAGAGGTCGTAGATGTCTTTACGCAACCGCCGCGCAATGCTGCCCAGGTCTACCTCGGCCTCGACGACCACCCGGCCCGACACGATGTGCAGACCGCCGGCGAAGCGCAGCAACGCCGCCACCTCGGCGCGCCGTGCGCTCACCGAGTTGACGATCAGCCGACTCAGTTCGTCTTTGACCTCAGCAGTCATCGCCACGGGTCGTCACCTCTCGGTCCGTCTCCTGTAAGTCGGCGCACCCGGTCAGGCTGCGGTACCGCCTCCGCCGACGCCGGGGCGACGGTCGGGACGGTAATGGTTGAAGCCCCCATGCCCCGCGAGCGCACGGCGTCCAGCGCCGCTGCCAGCTTTGCCGGGTCATGTAAAGGTGTACCAGGTCGGGAAATGTCGGCAAAGTTCACACAGGCTTCCAGCATGGTCGCCGTCCGGCAGAGCTGGTCACGTTCGCGTTCCGACGGCACCCGGCCGGCGTCGACAATGATGTCATGAATGGTCAGACCCGGCGCGTGCTGGGCCAGCACATGGAGGTGCCGCTCTGCCGAAAAGCCCGCTGTTTCACCGGGTTCGGCGGCCAGATTCAGCACCAGCGCCCGGCGGGCGGACGTCGACTTCAGTGCGACGGCCAACCCCGGCACCAGGACATGAGGGATCACGCTGGTGAACCATGAGCCTGGACCGAGGACCACGAGGTCGGCGGCCATCACGGCGTCGACCGCCTGACGAGTGGCCGGCGGATCGCCGGGCGACAGACGCACCCGGCGTACCTTGCCGGGTGTGGTCGCCACCGCGACCTGGCCCCGAATCACCCGGCTCATCCGGGGGTCGCTCTCCAGTCCGGCGACATCGGCCTCGATCTGCAGGGCGATCGGGCACATGGGCAGGACCCGACCCTTGACTCCCAGAATGCGGCCGAGTTCATCGAGGGCCGCCACCGGATCGGCAAGCACCTCGTTCAGCCCCGCCAGCAACAGGTTGCCGATCGGATGGCCGGCAAGTGCGCCACTGCCGCCGAACCGATGCTGGATGATCGTGGCCCACAGCCGGCCGTGGGGACTGTCGGAAGCCAAGGCCGCCAGCGCCATCCGAAGGTCTCCGGGCGGTATTACGTCAAGTTCGGAACGCAGCCGGCCCGATGACCCCCCGTCATCAGCCACGGTGACAACGGCGGTGACGTGCGGCGTGAGCCGACGCGCCGCCGACAGCGTCGCGTACAGGCCGTGCCCGCCGCCCATCGCGACGATGCGCGGAGCGACTACCTCAGAATGCGCGCCCGTCACTCTCGCCCCAGATCCCGGTGCAGGACTCGGACAGACAGCTGCTGATTCTCGGTCAGCAATCCGGCGAGCGCCTCGGCGATGGCGACGCTGCGGTGCTTGCCGCCGGTGCAGCCGATGGCGACTGTCATGTACCGCTTTCCCTCTCGGATGTAGCCGTCGGCGACCAGTTTCAACAGCTGATGGTAGGTCTGCAGGAACTCGGTGGCACCGGGTTGGGACAGGACGTAGTCCCGCACCGCCGGTGACTGGCCGGTCTGCGGACGCAAATCGTCGACCCAGTGCGGGTTGGGAAGAAACCGGACATCCATCACCATGTCGGCATCCATCGGCAGTCCGTATTTGAATCCGAACGACTCGACGGTCACGCTGGTCTTGGCGACGACCTCACCGCTGAAGGCGCGTTCGATGATCCCGCGCAGCGCCGGAACCGACAACGCCGACGTGTCAATGATCAGATCGGCGGCCGCGCGGACCGGTTCCAGCATGGTCCGCTCAGCAGCGATGCCCTCAGCCAGAGTCTGATTGCCCTGCAACGGATGACTGCGCCGATTGTTCTCGTACCGACGCACCAGGATGTCGTCGGACGCTTCCATGAACAACACCCGGGGTGAGATGTTGCGGGTTGCAAGATCCTGGCGAACCAAATCCAGATCACCGGTGAAGCCGCGGGATCGCACGTCCATCACCACCGCCAGTTGGGTGATCCGCGATCCGGCAGCCAGTCCCAGGTCCACCATCCGCGCGATCAATTCGGGCGGCAGGTTGTCGGCCACGTACCAGCCGAGGTCCTCGAGCACCTTGGCCGCGGTACCTCGTCCGGCACCGGAGAGTCCAGTCACCAGCACGACGTCAATATCCGGCGCGTCGCCCAGTACGTCATCGCCTGCAGTGTGTTCTCTCATCGCGTTACCCGAGGAGAATCATGACCCACCGCGTCGTCCGGTGGATCCGAACCCGCACGATCGGCCTCAGAACCGAGCGCGGCAAGCACAGCCGCCGCAGTCGTGGTCCCGATACCGGGTACCGCAGTGATCTCCTCGACGCTGGCCTGCCGGATCCGGGCCACCGAACCGAAGTGAGTGACCAGCGCTTTGCGGCGGGTCTCGCCCAGTCCGGGCACCGTATCGAGTGCCGATTCCGTCATGCGCTTCGAGCGCTTACTCCGGTGGTAGGAAATCGCGAAGCGGTGCGCTTCATCACGAACCCGTTGCAGGAGGTAAAGCCCCTCGCTATTGCGTGGCAGGATCACCGGGTCGGGCTCTGCCGGCACCCACACCTCCTCCAGTCGCTTCGCGAGTCCGATCACCGCGACGTCGGTGACACCGAGTTCGTGCAGCACTCGCGCCGCGGCGTTGACCTGAGGGGCACCGCCGTCCACGACGTAGAGATTGGGTGGATAGGCGAATTTACGGGGCTTGTCGGTGGCGGCGGGCTCTGCGGATTCGGTCGCCTCCGCATCGGCGACGTGACGCTGGAAACGGCGCCGGGTGACCTCCGCAATAGAGGCCACATCATCGGAGCGGCCCTCTCCGGCGGCTTCTCTGATCGCGAAATGTCGATAATCGGATTTTCGGGGCAAACCGTCCTCGAACACCACCAGCGAGCCCACCACATCGGTGCCCTGCACATGGCTGATGTCCACACATTCGATCCGCAGGGGCGCATCGGCCAGACCCAGTGACTCCTGGATGTTCTGCAGTGCCGCTGACCTCGCGGTGAAATCACCCGCTCGCTTCAGCTTGTGCTGCTGCAGCGACTCCCGGGCATTGCGTTGCACCGTTTCGGCGAGAGCATGTTTGTCACCCCGCTGGGGCACCCGCAGCGCCACCCGGGAACCACGAAGCCCCGACAGCCAGACGCCCAACTCCGCGGCATTGGGCGGCAGGCACGGAACCAACACCTCCCGGGGCACCGGATTGCTGGATTCATCTGCACTCAATTCGGCCTGTTCGCCGTAGAACTGCGTGAGAAATTGCTCCACCAGGCGCTCCTGGCCGGAGTCACCGGGATCGCCGGGTTTCTCCACGATCCACCCACGCTGACCGCGGACCCGGCCACCGCGAACATGAAACACCTGCACGGCAGCTTCCAGATCATCGTCGGCGAATGCCACCACATCGGCATCCGTGCCGTCGCCGAGCACGACCGCCTGCTTCTCCAGTACCCGCCTGATCGCGCCGAGGTCATCGCGCAGTCGCGCAGCCCGTTCGAAGTCCAATTCCTGCGCGGCCGAGGTCATCTGGCGCTCGAGATCGCGCGCGAAACGATCCGTCCGGCCAGAGAGGAAGTCGCAGAAATCACCCACGATCTTCCGGTGCTCCTCGGCGGTCACCCGACCGATACAGGGTGCAGAACACTTGTCGATATAACCGAGCAGACATGGACGCTCAATTTGACTGTGCCGCTTGAATACCCCGTTCGAACAGGTTCGGGCCGGGAACACCCGCGTCAGCAGATCGAGTGTTTCGCGAATCGCCCAGGCATGGGAGTACGGACCGAAGTAACGCACACCTTTGCGACGCGGACCGCGATAGATCATCAGCCGCGGGAACTCCTCGTTGAGAGTCACCGCCAAAACGGGATAGGACTTGTCGTCGCGGTAGCGCACATTGAAGCGAGGGTCGAACTCCTTGATCCAGTTGTACTCAAGTTGCAGTGCCTCGACCTCGGTGCCGACCACCGTCCACTCCACCTTGGCCGCGGTGGTCACCATCTGTCGGGTCCGGGGATGCAGGCTGGAGATATCGGCGAAATAGGACGTCAGCCGGCTGCGAAGACTTTTTGCCTTACCGACGTAGATGACCTGCCCGCGGGCGTCCCGGAATCGGTAGACGCCCGGCTCGACCGGTATGGATCCGGGCGCTGGACGGTACGTCGCGGGATCGGCCACGCTGCCTAGGTTAGTGCGCGGGGTCGGCGCGGTAGCGGGTCATCAGGTCGCGAACGGTGTTCATCGCCACCACCGAGCGTTCTCGGTCGAAGGTCTGAATAGCCAGGATCGGGATGTACTCATTGTGGTCAAGGTCCACCCGGGCCCAGCGCCGACCCGGTGGAAACGAGATATCGGCCACCTCGTTCCAGGGAATCAGCCGGTAGTCCAAGACATTGCGCACGGCCAACCCCGACGACCCGACGCGGAGCCGCGGACGGGTCAGCAGCAACACCGCTGCAGCCAGCACGATAGCCAGCCCCGTCAGAGCGAACTGGTCGGCGGTGCGCAGGATCGGACCGGTGGCGCGGCCCTTCGACAGCAACCCGACTACGACGCCCGCCGTCGCGATCGCCGCGGCCACGACATAGGCGTACAGCGCGGCACGGCGGGGTTTGAACTCGGCGTCCCAACGCGCGCCGGCCTGCGCTTCGGTCATGCTCCGCGTAGGTGGCGCAACGTCAAGGCGGTGGACAACGCGGCAGCGGTGGCTTGGGCGCCTTTATCCTCCGCAGAGTCCGGCAGCCCGGCCCGGTCCAGCGCCTGCTCCTCGTCGTCGGTGGTGAGCACGCCGTTGGCAACCGGAGTCGAGGAATCCAATGACACCCGGGTGAGTCCCTGAGTCACCGCATCGCAGACATAGTCGAAATGCGGTGTGGCGCCGCGGATCACAACTCCGAGAGCAACCACCGCGTCGTGATTCCGGGCGAGTTCCTGCGCGACGACCGGAATCTCGATGGCGCCGTGCACCCGAACCACCGTCAGGCCGATAACCCCGCAGCTGTCGGCAACTCTGCGGGCGCCGTCTAGCAGGGCGTTGCAGATGGCGGCATGCCATGTGCTCGCGACGATGGCGAGCTTGAGATCAGAGGCATCCATCTCCGGTACGGCTGGCACCCCGTTGCCGCCGCTCACTGAAGCGCGCCCTCGTCGTAATCCTCGAGACCGGCCAGCTCGTGGCCCATCCGATCGCGCTTGGTCTTGAGGTAGCGGATGTTCTCGGCATTGGCCCGCACCGGCAGGGCAACCCGTTCGATGATGTGCAGGCCGTAGCCGTCCAAACCGACACGTTTGGCCGGATTGTTGGTCAGCAGACGCATGGACCGCACGCCCAGATCGACCAGGATCTGAGCACCGATCCCGTAATCCCGCGCATCGGCAGGCAGTCCGAGTTCAAGGTTGGCGTCGACGGTGTCCGAACCGGAGTCCTGAAGTTGATAGGCCTGCAGTTTGTGCATGAGGCCGATACCGCGGCCTTCGTGCCCGCGCATGTAGAGCACCACACCGCGCCCCTCGGCGGCCACCAACTCCATCGCGGCATCCAGTTGCGGGCCGCAATCGCAACGGCGGGATCCGAACACATCGCCGGTGAGGCATTCGGAGTGCACCCGGACCAGCACGTCATGTCCGTCGTTCTCCGGCCCGGCGATATCGCCGCGCACCAGGGCGACGTGCTCAACCTGGTCGTAGATATTGGTGTAGCCGACGGCCCGGAACTCGCCGTGCCGGGTCGGGATGCGGGCCTCGGCGACTCGTTCGACGTGCTTCTCGTGCTTCCGCCGCCACTCGATCAGGTCGGCAATGGAGATCAGGGCGAGACCATGCTCGTCGGCGAAGACCCGCAGCTCATCGGTCTGCGCCATGGCGCCCTCATCTTTTTGGCTGACGATTTCGCAGATCGCGCCGGCCGGCTGAAGGCCCGCCATCCGGGCCAGGTCGACGGCCGCTTCGGTGTGGCCTGGGCGACGCAGGACACCGCCGTCCTTGGCGCGCAACGGAACCACGTGGCCCGGTTTGGTGAAGTCATCGACGACGCTCGACGGATCCGCCAGCAGTCGCATTGTGGTGGCCCGATCCGATGCTGAGATCCCGGTTCCCACACCATGTCTGGCATCAACGGTGACGGTGTAGGCGGTGCCGTGCTTGTCCTGGTTGAGCGCGTACATCGGTAACAGGCCCAGCCTGTCGCAGATCGCGCTGTCCAGCGGAACACACAGATAACCGGAGGTGTAGCGAACCATGAACGCCACCAACTCCGGGGTGGCCTTCTCGGCCGCAAAAATCAGATCGCCCTCGTTCTCACGATCCTCATCATCAATGACGACGACGGCCTTACCCGCTGCGATGTCGGCAACCGCCCTTTCGACGGTGTCCAGTCTCGTCATCGTTGCCGCCTGCCCGTGTCCGGCAAACCGATGGGATGCCTATGGATAGTGCTGGTCATAGTATGACCTGAGGCCGTTCAGACGAGACGCCCAGCCACCACGTCATCCACCAGTTCCCAGGGGACGTCGCGGTCGACATCAGTGAACGCCCGCGGGGCCGGCCACCGAGCCACCGGCAGGGCCGCCGGTACAGCAGCCCGCAACCGAGAAAAGACCCTCCCCAATGCCTGCCGCCCGATATCGTCGCGGCCCGCGACGCGCCGCTGGCATCGTCAATCTGGCCTGTTCGCTGGCGTTTTTCACCCCGGTTCACCCGCCCG
>CALQLM010000009.1 GCA_943331415.1 Bifidobacterium breve | reverse complement strand
GGCCCACACCGAGTTCCGCAAACTGGTCGCCCGGGGGTTCACTCCCCGCCAGGTCGAGTCGGTCGAGCCTAAAGTGCGCGAGTTCGTCATCGAACGCATCGAGCGGATGCGGGCGCAGGGCGGCGGGGACATCATCGCCGAATTGTTCAAGCCGCTGCCGTCCATGGTGGTGGCGCACTATCTCGGGGTGCCCGATGCCGATCGCGCACAGTTCGACGGCTGGACCGACGCCATTGTGGCGGCGGGCGCGTCTGGCCCCAGTGGCGTGGTGGGCGCCGGTGACGCGGTGTTGTCCATGATGGGCTATTTCAGCGAGTTGATCGAGCGGCGCCGGCGCGATCCCGGTGACGACACCGTGTCTCATCTGGTGGCGGCCGGCGTCGGAGCCGATGGCGATTTCGCGGGCACGCTGTCGATCCTGGCTTTCACGTTCACCATGGTCACTGGAGGTAACGACACCACCACCGGACTGCTGGGCGGCGCCGTGCAATTGCTGCATCAGCGACCCGACCAGCGCATGCTGCTGGCGCAAGAGCCCGAGTTGATCAGTGACGCGATCGAAGAGTTCCTGCGCCTGACCTCACCGGTACAAGGCCTGGCCCGTACCGTCACCCGCGATGTGACGATCGAAGAGCGCACCATACCGGCCGGCCGCAAGGTGCTGCTGCTGTACGGGTCGGCCAACCGCGATGAACGGCAGTTCGGCCCGGACGCCGGCGAACTCAACGTGACCCGCAAACCACGCAACATCATGACCTTCAGCCACGGTGCCCACCACTGCCTGGGTGCCGCGGCGGCTCGTATGCAATCAAGAGTCGCCCTGACCGAACTGCTGGCCCGATGCCCCGACTTCGACGTCGACGAGGCCGGAATCGCCTGGGCGGGAGGCAGTTACGTGCGTCGGCCATTATCGGTGCCAGTGAGCATGGGCAACTGAGATGAGCGGAGGCGACTGGCTGGGATCACGACGCGCTGAGGTCGCCGCGGAACGGATTCTCGATGCCGCCGGCGAGTTATTCGCAGGGCACGGCGTTGCCGGTATCGGGATGAATGAGATCGCCCGCGCCGCCGGGTGTTCCCGGGCCACGCTGTATCGCTACTTCGAAAACCGTGAAGCACTGCACCGCGCTTATGTCCATCGTGAGGCTCGCGCGGTGCACCGCACGTTGGCAACATCTCTGGTCGGAATCTCCGATCCGCAGATGCGTCTGTTGACGGGGCTGACCGGTGCACTGAAACTGGTGCGGGAAAACCCTGCTCTCTCATCGTGGTTCGCGGATACCCCCCTGGGCGCCGAGATGGCCGAGCAGTCCCAGGTGATTCAGACACTGACAGCGGGCTTCCTGCAGTCGCTCAACGACAGTGACGACCTCGCCCGGCGGGCACGCTGGCTGATTCGGGTGCTGACGTCGCTGCTGATCTCACCGGGTCGCGATGCGGACGATGAGCGGGCCATGTTGGAGGACTTCGTGGTGCCGATGATGGCGCCTGACAATGCGGCGCCGCGGCTAGTCTGACCCCATGTCGAAAGACAGGGTGAATCTCCACACCGAGACCTGGTCGTGGATGTTGGACGAGATACCCGAGGGCCTGGTCCTGTCTGTGGTGTGCGGAACGGTGGGCCTGTATGAACGGTCTCTCCTCCTAGAGCCCAGCGAGATCGAGACGTGGCGAAACGGTGGCCCGGCGGCGCTGGAGCCCCTGGTGGAGGCGATCCGCAACGATGTCACCGGGGCGCAGTTCGGCGACCGCTATCGGCCTGACCTCGCCGACGCCGGTACCGACGATGGATGACCCGGGGTTCGACGCGCTGCTGACCCGGGTGGCGGAAACGTCGACCCGGATGCGGATCGCCATGGCCGTCACCACGGTGTTGTGTGTGCTCATCGTCGCGGGGATCCTCGCTGACGACTCGCTGTGGACCGGCGGACTCGGATGGCGGATCGGCGGCGCCATCGGCATCGCGTTCTTCGCCACGGTGGCCGTCCTGATGGCCTACGGCACCCTCTGGCGTCAACAGCGCCATATTGCCCGGCTGCGCCGGACGCTGCGTGACGACCCTCAGACGATTCGGTCGATCCGAATTCTGGTGGCCCGGGCCGTCCCGGTGGCCTCATGGTCACCCGATGACGGTTCAGCCCGCACCGGACTGCATGTCAGCGTGACGGACGACCGTGGACGCACCTGGCTGCTGCCGGTATCACGAGCCGAGGCCACAGCGATGATCGCCGAACTCACACGGCGTTGCCCCCAGGCGACTACCGAACCCGGGTGACGCGGTGCAGCAGCCACGCCACCGGGATGGTCAGCGCCAGCGTGACGGCGAACAACGCCGGCATCGAACCGGTGTAGACGCGCCAATGCAGCACCTCGACCATCGCGAATTCCATCACGATCAGATGCACCAGGAAGATCTCGTAGGAGATCTCCCCGAGCCACACCATCGGCCTGCTGCTCAGCAGCCGGGAATAGGCGCCGGTATCGCCCAGTGCCAGCGGCGCCACCACCAGTGTCGCAATCGCGGTGTAGAAGCCGATCTTCACCAGAGCCTGCGCCAATCCGGTCGGCGATGTCGTCGCCTCACCGGCGATCGGCGTGGACGCGATGAAGTAACACAGCACCGCCAACGGCACGGCGAGAAACCAGTAGCACCGAACACCCATCGCGGCCAGCACCGTCAGCACCATTCCACCGATGAACCACGCCAGGTACCCGGGCAGCCACAGACGAGCACCGTCCGGCAGGAAACCGACCGTGTGCACCAGCACCATCCACGCCGGACTGATCAGTGCCAGTCCTGCCAGACCCCCCAGCAATAGACCTGGTCGCCAACGACGGCGACACAGCACCACGAGCAGCAGGTAGGCGAGGATGGGTAGCGCGGCATAGAAGGCCACTTCGACTGCGAGGCTCCACATCTGGGTGAGGCCCTGGTGCAGATGCGAGAACATGTAGGCGTCGGTATAGATCTGCGTCAGGGTCAGGTTGCGCAGCAGTCCGTTCCAGGAGTGGCCGGGATTCGGGCCGGCTTCGCGGAAGTGATAGATCAGATAGGCCACCAGCACCGTCACGACATAGGCGGGCATGATCCGGCGTACCCGGTTTCGCGCATAGCGCCACACTGACGGCGCGGCCGATCCGGAGGCCGCCGCCCGGACCCACGGGCCGAATAACAGAAAACCGGACAGCACGAAGAAGATCGGTACTCCGATCTCCATGCGCGAGAAGACCAAACCGGCGTATCCGTGGGTGTACTTACCGGTGGTGTACGCGGCATGGGTGGCGACCACCAGAAGTGCAGCCACCGCACGCACACCGGTCAGCGACGCGACCCGATCGACCCCGGCGACCGCCTCAAGGCCGCCCTGATCGATCGTGCCGGAGGCCGTCATTTCGCTTTGCGCCGCGGCTTCCCGCCGGGTGGCCGTGAGTCGTAGGAACTTCGGGGACGGTCAGGTTTCAGATCGATCAGAATGCCCGAGATCCGGGTTTTCTCAAGGGCTGTGAGAGTCGACTTGGGTAACTTCGCCGGCAGTTCCACCAACGAATGATCGGCTTTGATGGTGATGTGCCCGAAATCGCTGCGGTTCAGGTTGCCTTCGTTGGCGATCGCGCCGACGATCGAGCCGGGACCGACCTTGTGTCTCTTGCCCACTGCGATCCGGTAGGTGGCTAGGTCGTCTCGGGTCCGCCGTGGCGCCCGCTCACGGTCAGGCTGGTCCTCACGGCGTTGTCGCTCCGGCATCGGTGGCGGTTCGGTCATCAGGAACTCCGCGCCGTCACGGGACTGCAGGGCCAGTGCCGCGGCGATATCGCCCATCGGGACGTCGTTATCGCGCTCGTAGTCCTCGATCAACCTGCGGAACATGTCGAACCCGGGCGCCCTGAGGGCTTCGGTGATCGAGTCGCGGAATTTGGTCACCCGTTGGGCATTGACGTCTTCGACACTCGGCAACTGGATTTCAATGACCTTCTGTCGGGTCACCTTCTCGATCGACTTGAGTAGATGCCGCTCGCGGGGTGAGACGAACAGCAGAGCGTTACCGGACCGGCCCGCGCGCCCGGTGCGGCCGATGCGGTGCACGTAGGACTCTGGATCGTGCGGGATGTCGTAGTTCAGAACGTGTGAAATGCGCTCCACATCTAGGCCCCTGGCCGCGACATCGGTAGCGACGAGGATATCGATTGATCCGTCCTTGAGCGCGGCGATGGTCCGCTCACGCTGCACCTGAGCGATATCGCCATTGATGGCGGCAGCGGAAAATCCACGGGCACGCAGCTTTTCGGCAACCTCCTCGGTGGCCTGCTTGGTGCGGACAAACACGATCATCGCCTCGAACTGCTCCACCTCCAGGATCCGCGTGAGGGCGTCCATCTTGCGGGGCCCCGCGACCTGGATATAGCGCTGAGTGATGTTCTCGGCAGTCGCGGTCTTTGACTTGACGCTGACTTCCACGGCGTCGTGGAGGTACTTCGAGGTGATCTTGCGGATGGCCGGCGGCATGGTGGCCGAGAACAGCGCGACCTGTTTGTACTCCGGGGTGTCGGCGAGGATCCGTTCAACGTCCTCGGCGAAACCCATCTGCAGCATCTCATCGGCTTCGTCGAGCACCAGGTAATCCAGGTGCGAGAGGTCCAGCGTTCCGCGCTCAAGGTGGTCGATGACGCGCCCCGGGGTACCGACGACGATATGCGCGCCGCGTCGAAGGCCGGCCAACTGCACGGTGTAGGACTGACCGCCATAGATCGGCAGCACGGTGATCCGCGGCAGATGCGCGCCATAACGACTGAACGCCTCGGCGACCTGCAGTGCCAGCTCACGAGTCGGCGCCAGCACCAGCGCCTGAGTGTTCTTACTCGTGGTGTCGATCCGCGCCAGGATCGGGATGGCGAAGGCGGCAGTCTTCCCGGTGCCGGTCTGGGCGAGGCCGACGACATCGGAACCGCTCAGCAGTGCCGGGATGGTGGCCGCCTGGATGGGCGAGGGAGTCTCGTAGCCGACATCGGCGATGGCCTGCAGCACCGCCGCGGGAATCTGCAGGTCGCCGAAAGTATGAACGGGCGCGACGGCGGCATCGGCCGGGCCGACTTCGGGGCCGTCTTCAGGGGTTGTCATTGCGCTTGGAGTCTAGTGCCTGCGCGCGTGGCGGCAGGTTCGCCGGTGAGTTGGCCGGTACCGTGCTGCGGTGTGGGCAATCGGCTAGCGGTACCGGCAGCGCTCGTTGCCATCGCCGCCGCACTCGCCGGTTGCAGTTCAGGCGACTCGACGGTGTCCAAAACTCCGCTCCCGGCGACCACCACCACCACCACCACGACTGAGACCACCGCCGGATCGGCACCGGAAACCCCGACCAGCCAGATCGCGACCCCGCCGCCCGAATCGCCGGCGCCGCCGGACCCGTGCGCGGTCAACCTGGCTGCGCCCGCGATCGCCAAAGCGGTATCGGAGTTGCCCCGTGACCCGCGCAGCCAGCAGGCGTGGAACCCCGAACCGATCGCGGGTAACTACAACGAGTGTGCCCAACTGTCCGCGGTGATCGTCAAGGCCAATACCAATGCCGATAATGCCAATACCCGGGCGGTGATGTTCCACCTCGGCAAGTTCATTCCGACCGGAGTACCGGACACCTTCGGGTTCAACGGAATCGACAGCACCCAGAGCACCGGAGACACCGTCGCCTTGACCTTCGCAGGCGGTATGGGATTGCAGAGTGTGGTCAAATTCCGCTGGAACGGCGCGGGTGTGGAGTTGATCGGCAACACCGGCTGAGCCGGCCAGGCTTACGACTGGCTCACCCATAAGGGTGAGCGCGCCCATAGAGTTGATCGCGCCAATAGAGTTCATCGCGTGAGCATCCCGCTGACCGAGCAACTGGCCGCGATCGTGGGGATCGCCTGCGTCAGTACCGACCCGGATGTGCTGGCGGCCCGCAGCGTCGATTGGACCGGTCGCTACCGCGGCAACGCGGCCGCACTGGTTCGGCCGGGCACCGACGATGAAGTTGCGGCGGTGTTGCGAACCTGCCGCACGGCAGGAGTGTGTGTCACTGTGCAGGGCGGGCGCACCTCGCTGGTGGCCGGGACGGTCCCCGCCCACGACGATGTGTTGCTGTCCACCGAGCGGCTCACCGTCATCAACGAGATCGATATCGCCGAGCGCCGGGTTCGGGTAGGCGCCGGGGTCACACTGACGGAGTTGCAACGGGCCGCTGCTGCAGCCGGATTGCTCGTGGGAGTGGATCTGGCCGCACGGGATTCGGCAACGGTCGGCGGCATGGTGTCCACCAACGCCGGCGGGCTTCACACCGTCCGCTACGGCGCCATGGGCGCACAAGTGCTCGGCGTGGATGTCGCGCTACCTGACGGATCGCTGGTGCAACGACATTCGGGGGTCCGCTCGGACAACACCGGATACGACCTGGCCGCGTTATTCGTCGGGGCCGAGGGAACCCTGGGTGTGATCACCGCCGTGGACCTTCGACTGCACCCGGTACCGGCATACCGAGTAACCGCGCTATGCGGCTTCGCCGACCTCGATCACCTGGTTTCGGCCGGTCGAACGTTGCGCGATGACCCCGACATCGCCGCGCTCGAACTCCTCGACGGCCGCGCATCGGCGCTGGCCGCCGAGCATCTGGGCTTGCCCGTGCAGGCGCCCGGCGACTGGCTGTTGCTCGTCGAACTCGCCGCCGAGTCCGATCCCACCGACCGGCTCGCCGCCACGCTGGAGGGCATGCCTGGTTGCGCAGAGCCCGCCGTCGGTATCGACAGTGCCACCCGGCAACGCCTCTGGCAGGCCCGCGAGTCTGTCGCCGACGTTGTCAGCCTGTTCGGCCCCCCGGTGAAATTCGATCTCTCGCTTCCATTGTCGGCAATCTCATCATTCGCGAACGATGCGGCGGCGCTGGTCGGCCGATTCGCGCCAGCAGCGCTACCGTTGCTGTTCGGTCACGTCGGCGAAGGCAATCTGCACCTCAACCTGATGAACTGCAGCACCGAACAGGAATCGTTCATCTACCCCGAAATGATGGAACTCATTGCTGCCCTCGGCGGAAACGTCAGTTCAGAGCACGGTATCGGTACCCGAAAACGCGCCTATCTATCGATGTCGCGCACACAGTCCGATATCGCGGCGATGCGCACCATTAAGACAGCGTTCGACCCGACCGGCTATCTGAATCCTGCGGTGCTGTTTGACTAAGGCCGGGTTGGACTTTCGGCGACCCGCCGACGAGAAAGATCGCCGCTGTCACACCGAACAACGCGGCGAACGCGGGCAGCAGGATCGACTGTGACATCGCGGTGGCAAAAGGCTCGTGCAAGAAATCCGGTAGATGCGTCACGCCGGACTCCCCGCGCGGCGTCGCCCCGGCGGGCAGTTCCGGTATCTCCGCGGTGACGCGCGCAGACATGAACGCGGCCATGCTGGCGCTGCCCAGCACCGAACCGACCTGACGGTTGGTGTTGTAGACCCCGGATCCGGCTCCGGCAAGCCGCATTGGCAGATTGCGGGTTGCGGTGGCGCCCAGGGGAGCCCAGATGAACGCCATGCCGACCCCCATGGCGCACAGTGGCATCATCAGCCGCCAGATCGGAGTATCCGGGTTCATCTCGAAGGAGAGCCACAACAACCCGATCGCGAGCGTCGAAAAGCCGAACCCGATGATCGGCCGCGGGTGCGTCCGGTCCACAAGTCGGCCCACGAACGGTGCCAGCACGCCGCTGGCGACTGCCATCGGCGCGGTCAGCAATGCCGCCCGGGTCGGGGTCAGTCCGTACACCGACTGCGCATAGAACATCAGGGGCAGGATCATCGCCGTCACGGCGAAGGCGATCACGGCGATACCGATGTTGGCCAAAGTGAAATCACGGTCGCGGAACATCTCCAGCGGAATCAGTGGCTCGTGACGGTTCACCGACTGCCAGTAGACCAACATCGCCATCACGCCGATACCGCCCGCGATGACGGCCCAGATCCAGGGCGCCCAGCCGTGAGTCTGACCTTCTTGCAGACCGAAGACGATCAGGAAGAGACCGATCCCAGACAGCACCACACCGAGGACGTCGAAGCGATGCGGATGGGTGGGCAGCACCGGGATCAGCCAGACCGCCAGCACCACCCCGATCACTCCGATCGGGACGTTGACGAAGAAGATCCACGCCCAACCAAGGTGATCCACCAGGACGCCGCCGGCCAACGGACCGACCAAAGTGGCCACCCCGGCCGTAGCACCCCACGCGCTCAACGCAACGCCGCGCCGATCTGCCGGAAAAATGCGGGTGATCATCGAAAGTGTTTGCGGGGTAAGCAATGCTGCGCCGATCCCCTGCACTACCCGGGCGGTGATGAGCATGCCGATGGACCCGGACAGCCCGCACCACAGTGATGCCAGGGTGAACACCACCAGTCCGGCGATATAGAGGTTCTTGGTTCCGAACCGGTCCCCGAGGCGCCCGGCCAGCAGCAGTGGCACCGCGTAGCCCAGCAGGTAGGCGCTGGTCAACCAGATGACGCTGTCGTAATTGGTGATATTAAGCGCGGACATGATGCTCGGGTTCGCCACCGCGACGATGGTGGAATCCACCAGGATCATGAAGAAGCCGACCAGCATGGCCCACAACGCGTTCCACGGCTTCGCCACCGGCTGGTCCGGCGGCAGCGTGGGTGCCGTGGTCGCGGTCATGAGTGACGATGCTGCCACCCGGACCCGCAGGGAACCGCCACCGGGGTCGGGCGTAAGTTCGACAGTTGTCTGGGGGGACAAATCCCGCCGAGCACCGTGATGTCGCGCATTGCCGCGCTAGTGGGAGGTCTCCATGGAATCGAACCGTTTCCACCGGTTGGCACACGCTGCCGGCCCATTCGCGTCCGTGTACTTCGATGACTCTCACGGCACCAGCGATGCGGCCGCCCAACTCGACGCCCGACTGCGCGATGTGCGCAAGCATCTTGAGGAGCAGGCTGTCGATTCGGCCACGATCGAGATGATCGAGCAGGCCGTTCGCGCTTCACATCCGCCGGTGGGCCACAGCGGCCGCGCCGTGATCGCCCGGATCAACGGTGCAAAGTCGGAGATCCTGCTTGACGAGCATCTTCTGCGATCGCCGACGAGCACCTTCGTGCGCGTCTCGGAGCTTCCGTTTCTGGTTCCCGTCGTTGAACACGGGATATTGCACACCGGCTATCTGACTGCGGCCGTGGACAACACCGGCGCGGATATCACCGTGCACGGTGGTGGTTCCCACACCGAAAGCGTCGAGGAGAGCCCGCCGCACGGTTCGCCGAGGCGCGTTCAGGAGTCGATTCGCAAGAACATCCATGACGTCGCCAACCGGATCACTCATCTGGTCGACGAATCCGGGGCGCAGATCGTGTTCATCACTGGTGAAGTGAAAGCCCGCGCGGAACTGATGGCCGCGTTGCCTGAACGGGTGACCGATAAAGCGGTTGAACTCCGCGGTGGCGGGCGCACGGCCGGAACCGACGAGGCCGAGGTGCACCAGGAGATGAGCGAGGAGTTCCACCGGCGTCGGACCGCGGTCATCGACGACGCCGCAGCGCGCTTCGCCGCGGGCCGCGGCACCGGACTGGCGGTCGAGGGTCTCAACGATGTGACAGCGGCCCTGCGTGACGGCGCCGTCGAGACCTTAATCATCGGTGAGGTCGGAGACGCGACCGTCGTGGCCGACACCGACCTGGCCATGGTCGCACCCAGCGCCGACGCGCTGTCCGCGCTGGGCGGCGCCCCGATCCGGGTGCTGCGAGCCGATGAGGCACTGCCGCTCCTCGCCGTCGCCACCGGCGCGACGCTGATCCGCGCCGGGGAAGGCCTGCATCCGGCCGACGGTATCGGAGCCGTGCTGCGGTACGCCGAGATGAGCTCCGCGGGCTGAACACACAGGGTGACGACGATCACCATCGGGCACCGGGGGTGCCGTGTGGTTCGTTAACCTGGGGTCACTCCGAGAGCCTGGGGTCACCCGAGAGAAAGGCACGCCATGAGGCTTCGCCGCAAACCGTCTGAGCAGTCGCCGGCGCGAACCGAGGACGCCGGAATGTCGGCGCGGGTGCTGTCGCAAGTCCTTGAGGCGAGCACCCGGGTTCAGGCGCCGGCCGTCAAGGCCTATGTGGCCCGGCTTCGCCGCACCAGCCCGAACGCCACCCCGGCCGAAATCGTCACCAAGCTCGAAAAGCGCTACCTGGCCGCGGTCATGGCCAGTGGTGCCGCAGTCGGGTCCGCGGCCGCTTTCCCCGGCATCGGCACGCTGGCCGCCCTGTCCGCGGTCGCCGGGGAGACCCTGGTGTTCCTGGAGGCGACGTCGCTGTTCGTGCTTGCCGTCGCTGAAGTGCACGGCATACCGGTCGACCAGCGTGACCGGCGCAGGGCACTGGTTCTCAGCGTGCTCGTCGGCGAGGAAGGAAAGGGCGCGATCACTGAATTCCTCGGGCCCGGCCGCACCAGCGGGGCGTGGCTGGCAGAGACCGAACTGCTGCCACTGCCGGTGGTGTCGCAGCTGAATTCCAAGCTCATGCAGTACTTCGTGAAGAAGTACACGATCAAACGCACCGCGATGGCGTTCGGCAAGATGCTGCCGGTCGGCATCGGCGCGGCGGTCGGCGGTGGCGGTAACCGGCTGATGGGTAAAAAGATCATCACCAACGCCAGGCAGGCCTTCGGCCCGGCCCCCGCCCGCTGGCCGGTGACCCTGCACCTGCTGCCCGCCGTGGAGGACGCACAGTAGGGCGCTCGGCTTACTCCAGGTATGCACTGACCGGCTCCGCCGACCATCTCCGACGCGATAGCCTTGAGACCGCTAACACCGGCAGAGGAATCGAGGCGAGCGGCTCCGTGAGCAGTACGAGTTCACCATTCGGCCAAAACGAGTGGCTGGTCGAGGAGATGTACCGCAAGTTCCGCGAGGACCCCTCATCGGTGGACCCGAGTTGGCACGAGTTCCTGGTGGACTACCACCCCGAGCCGACCACCCCGTTGGCACCGGCCAACGGTCAGCCCGCCG
>CALQLM010000008.1 GCA_943331415.1 Bifidobacterium breve | reverse complement strand
TGGCTACGAGAGCCCGCCGGAGGCGAAGGTTTCCTGCCCGATCCACGCGATGATGGCCGACAACGATGAGTTAGGCACCGAGGAACTGATGTCGCCGTGGCAGCAGCGGACCACCGCGACTTTCGACCTGACGGTCTTCAGCGGCGGTCACTTCTATATGAACGACAACCTGCCGCAACTGGCCCACTGGATGGAGGAGCGGATTCTGGCGGGTTGCGAGCACCGCCGACAGGGCCGTAGCTGAGATTTAGCTAAGAGCACAAGGTGCCCCGGGTATCTGTTTGCCGTGCAAGTTGATCAATTGGCTGAAGTTAGCCTGTGCACGCCGTAAGCACCGACTGAATATCCAGTTCAGTAACTATATTCTCGGATCTGAGGTCAGCGGTAATCTACATCACAGCTAACGTTTGGAGTGTGCCCGAGAGTGTTTGGGCAGGTCCAATCTTGCCGCCTCCCCGGGCGAGTATTACACTAAGCTGATAGATTGGGGGAGCGATGAGCGCTCACGGTTGAGTGCTAGCGCGCTCAGTTCTGGCTTGCGACCGGCCTTGATGTGTTCGTCAATCTCCGGATCTGCGATCCACGGGTACACCACCCGGACCGTTACACCGATAGCGAAGAGGTTGATCAGCATGATGCAGACCGATCTATCCCTCCCTGCTCTGCTCCTGCGCCGTGCTACCGAAAAGCCGGATGCAACCGCCTACGTTTTTATGGACCCCGAGGTGACCGGCACCGGCGAGGCCGAGGTGCTCACCTGGGCCCAGCTGTACCGCAAGTCCCTTGTCCTGGCCGAAGAGTTGCGTCTGCACGGTGCTCCCGGCGACCGGGTCGCGATTATGGCTCCGCAGGGCCTGGACTACATCGTCTCCTTCCTGGGTGCACTTCAGGCGGGCTTCATCGCTGTTCCTTTGTCGGTGCCGCAATTCGGCGTGCACGACCAGCGGGTGGCCTCTGCGCTGGAGGACAGCATGCCCACTGTGCTGCTGACCACGTCGTCCGCGGTTGCCGACGTTAACAAGTACGCCTCTGGTCAGGGTGGTCGGCCGGCGCCGGCCGTCATTGAGGTCGATCTGCTCGATTTCGACGCGACCCGGGCACTGGACACCACCGACCATTCACGTTCCGGCCCGGCTTATCTGCAGTACACCTCGGGATCGACCCGAACGGCGGCCGGTGTGATCGTCTCGCACCGAAACGTGACATCCAATGTCGAGCAGATCATGCTCGATTATTTCGGCACCACCTCGCTGCCGGAAGAGACCACGGTTGTGTCGTGGTTGCCCTTTTTCCACGATCTCGGGCTGATCATGGGTGTCTGCTCACCCCTGGTGACCGGGCGCAAGGCGGTGCTGATGAGCCCGCTGGCGTTTCTGCTGAAGCCCGCCAGCTGGATCCAGCTGATGGCCAAGCACCCGCACTGCTTCTCGGGCGCACCCAACTTCGCCTTCGAGCTCGCGGCGCGTCGAACCTCTGACGCCGATATGGAAGGGCTCGACCTGAGCCGTGTCCACGTGATCCTCAGTGGTGCAGAGCGTGTGCACTCGGCAACCGTCAATCGCTTCGTCACCCGCTTCGCCAAGTTTGGACTCAAGGACCGGGTGGTTCAGCCGTCCTACGGTCTGGCTGAGGCGACGCTGTACGTGGCCACGCCCGACGTCGCGGACCCAGTTCGCACTGCCCACTTCGACCTTGCGAAACTGGCCGCCGGTGTCGCGCTGCGCTGCGAGGCAGGCCAGGAGGCCAGCACCGAACTCGTCACCTACGGCCCTCCGCGGGCTTACCCGGTCCGCATCGTCGACCCGGAGACCGGGATCGAGATGCCGGAGGGCTCCATCGGCGAGATCTGGGTTTGCGGCGACAACGTTGCGCTGGGCTACTGGCAGAAGCCTGAGCTCACCGCCAGTGTCTTCCGTGCTCAGATTAGCAATCCGTCCCCGGGCACCCCTGCCGGGCCGTGGCTGCGTACCGGCGATCTCGGTGCACTCTCTGATGGTGAGTTTTTCATCATGGGCCGTCTCAAGGATCTGCTGATCGTCGACGGCCGCAACCACTACCCCGATGACATCGAGGCCACCATCCGGGAGATCACCGGGGGGCGCGTCGCTGCGATCGCCGTCGAGGATGACTCCAGCGAGAACCTCGTGGCGATCGTTGAACTCAAGCCGGCGGACGCTGACGAACAGGACTCGCAGCTGAACACCGTCAGCCGCGCGGTGAAGACTGCGATCTGGAAGGAGCACAGCCTCCGCGTCGGCGACCTCGTTCTGGTGTCGCCCGGCTCGATCCCCATCACTACCAGCGGCAAGATCCGTCGGTCATCATGTGCTGATCTATACCGCGGCGGCGAATTTAACCGGTTAGATATAGCGGTATGACCCAAGAGGGAGACGCCCACGCCGAACTTCGTCACTGGCTGGTCGACTACCTCATCACGAATCTCGGATGCAGTCCAGAGGAGATCGACCTCGACGCTCCATTCAACGAATTGGGCGTCGGATCACGTGATGCCGTCGTCCTGTCCGGCGAACTGTCCGAGCACCTCGGGCAGCCTGTCTCACCGGTCGACTTCTGGCAGAACCCCACGATTAACGCGCTTGCCGCTGCGCTGCTGGCCGGAGATTCGGAGGCGGTCGGCGCCGTGCCCGGTGTCACCGCCGGCATATCGAACGAGCCGATCGCGATCATCGGACTCGGCTGCCGACTTCCCGGAGACATTCACGGCCCGGACGCGCTGTGGGATTTCCTGGCCGCCGGCCGTTCCGCGATTTCCACAGTGCCCGACGGGCGATGGGCGCCGTTCGACGACGGCACGCCGCAAACGGCTTCGGCGTTGGCGCACACTACGCAGTGGGGCTCATTCCTCAACGACATCGATGCCTTCGACGCCGAATACTTCAGCATCACGCCGCGGGAAGCCGACCGGATCGATCCGCAACAACGATTGTTGCTCGAGGTCGCCGTGGAGGCATTTGAACATGCCGGCATCCCGACTGAAACGCTGCAGCGTTCCCAAACCGGAGTATTCGTCGGTTCTTGTGTGAGTGAATACGGCTACCTCGCCTCGCGCGACTTGAGCAAGATCGACGCCTGGACCGGAACGGGCGGTGCCCTGAGCATCATCGCCAACCGGCTGTCCTATTTCCTCGACCTGCGTGGTCCGTCGCTCACCGTGGACACCGCGTGCTCGTCGTCACTGGTGGCGGTGCACCTGGCATGCCAAAGCCTGCGCACCGGCCAATCGGAACTGGCGATTGCCGCTGGAGTGAACCTGATCCTGTCGCCAGTCGTGACGCGCAGCTTCGATGCTGCCGAAGCGATGTCGCCCACCGGCGCCTGTCACGCATTCGACGCGGCCGCTGACGGCTTCGTCCGCGGCGAGGGCTGTGGGGTGGCCGTGCTCAAACGACTTTCCGACGCTATTCGCGACGGCGATCAGGTGCTCGCGGTCGTACGTGGCTCAGCGGTTAATCAAGACGGGCGTTCCAATGGACTAATGGCGCCCAACCCGGCCGCCCAGGCGGCGGTGTTGCGTGCCGCATGCGCCGATGCGGGTATCCAGCCAGCAGAGGTCGACTATGTCGAGGCGCACGGCACCGGAACACTGCTCGGCGACCCCATCGAAGCCCGTGCCCTCGGCGCGGTCTACGGGCGGGGCCGGCAGCCGGATGCGCCACTGCTGGCCGGTGCGATCAAGACCAATCTCGGCCACCTGGAGGCAGCTGCGGGCATCGTCGGCCTGATCAAGGCAACCCTGGCGGTACAGCGCGGCACGATCCCGGCGAATCTGCACTTCGATACGCCGAATTCGCACATTCCTTTCGACCAGCTGCGCTTGAAAGTTGTTGCTGAAGCGACCGATTGGCCGGAAACCGGCCGTCCGCGTCTCGCGGGTGTGTCATCGTTCGGCTTCGGCGGCACGAACGCCCACATCGTGCTTGAGCAGGCACCCGAGATGAGCGAGCCGGAGCCGGCGACGATCTCGCCGGTAAGCACGTTGGTGGTCAGCGGAAAGAGCGTAGAGCGCATGGCCGAGATGGCCACCACGCTGGCTGACTGGATGACCGCTGCGGGCGCGCAGGTGCCATTGGCCGATATCGCGCACACACTTAATCACCATCGGACTCATCACCCGATTTTCGGCACGGTGTGCGCAACCGACCGTGACGAGGCAGTGGCCGGCCTCCGTGCGCTGGCTTCAGGACAGCCCGCAACCGGTGTTGTCGGCCCGCATCCGGGAGAGTGCGGTTCGGGCACGGTCTTCGTGTATTCGGGTCAGGGATCGCAGTGGGCGGGCATGGGACGGCAGTTACTTGCCGATGAGCCGGCATTCGCCGCCGCCATCGCGGAACTGGAGCCTGACTTCGTTGCGCAGCTAGGGTTTTCGCTCCGTGATGTGTTAGCCAACCAAGAGCCGGTGGAAGGCTCGGTGCGGGTCCAATCGGTGTTGGTCGGTATCCAGTTGGCACTGACGGCGCTGTGGCGCTCCTATGGTGTGGAACCTGATGCGGTGATCGGCCATTCGATGGGCGAGGTCTCTGCTGCAGTGGTTGCCGGCGTGCTGAGCCCAGCTGAGGGATTACGGGTGATCGCCAGCCGATCGCAGTTGATGTCGCAGCTCGTTGAGAAGGGCGCGGTGGCGTTGCTGGAGCTCGACGCTTCCGCGACCCAGGCACTGATCGCCGATTACCCCGGCGTGACGGTGACGGTGTATTCGTCCCCACGACAGACTGTCGTTGCCGGGCCGACCGAGTTGGTCGATGCGGTGATCGCGGCGGCTCGTGAGCAGAATGTTTTCGCCCGCAGGGTGAACATGGAGGTGGCCTCCCACACTGCGATGATGGATCCGATTCTGGACGAGCTTCGAACCGAGTTGGCTTCTCTGGCGCCGCAGGTGCCGCGGATCCCGGTGTTCAGCACAGTCGACCAGGCGGACCCTGCGGCGCTATTCGGCGCCGACCACTGGGTGGCCAACGTCCGCAACCCGGTTCGGTTCAGCCAGGCGATCGCGGCCGCCGGTGCGAACCACTGCACCTTCATCGAGATCAGCCCGCACCCCGTGCTCAGCAGGGCGATTTCGGACACGCTCGATGAGCCGAATATCGGCAATGCGCATCACCACAGTCTCGGCACACTGCAGCGTGACGCCCATGACACGGTCGCATTTCACACCAACCTCAACGCGACGCATACGGCGCGGGCACCACTCGGTGCACACCCGCCGGAGCCGCACCCCGTCATCCCGACTACGCCGTGGCGTCACACTCGGCATTGGATCGACATGGCACCGGCGTTGTCCAGAGCCGGATTCAGTGGATCCAGCCGGAACGGAAAACGTCTGCTGCGGCCGGAGGACAGCCCCATTCCGGCAGACTGGCTGTACGAGCCGACGTGGCAGCTCCGACCGTTACCGGTAGCCGATGCCGGTATTGCCGGGCCCTGGCTCGTCATCGGTGATGCGGACCTAGGCACCGAGCTTGGTCGGGGATTGGCGCACTGCAGCGAGAGGGCCGTACTGCGCGCCGCGCTCGCCCAGGTAGACAACGTGGTGTTCGCGCCGCCCTCCACCGGTACCCTGCTCGACATCGAATCGGCCTACGATCTTTTCAACGAGGCCAGAGCCCTTGTTGAAGAACTCATTTCGATGTCTTCGCCGCCGAAACTGTTCATCGTCACGCGCAACGCCCAGCCTGTTATCGAAGGCGACCGAGCCAATGCCACCCACGCTGTCCTCTGGGGGCTGGGCCGCACGCTTGCGCTGGAGCACCCCGAAATCTGGGCAGGCGTGATCGATGTCGATGAGTCGATGCCTGCGGCATTAACTGCCCGACGTGTCCTCACCGAGGCTCAGGCCGGTGACGGTGAGGATCAAGTGGTGTATCGGGCTGGCGCCCGCCATGTGCCGCGTCTGGAACATGTCGCGCCGTGGTCGGCATCGACGGAGGTGATCGGCCCCGACACCAGCCATCTGGTCATCGGAGCCACCGGCCATATCGGTCCGCACTTGATCCAACAACTGGCTGACATGGGTGCAGGAACGATCGTGGCCGTGTCGCGAAACCCAGGTGGGCGGCTCAACGAACTGGCCCAGCGACTCTCGTCGGCGGGGACGACGCTCATCGAGGTCGCTGCTGACGCCACAGACGAAGTTGCGATGTCGACGCTCTTCGAGCGGTTTGGTTCCGATCTCCCGGCCCTTGAGGGCATCTATCTGGCGGCTTTCGCCGGCGGACCCGTGGCGTTGTCCGGCATGACCGACGAGGATGTCGCCATTATGTTTCGTCCGAAGTTGGATGCCCTCGGTGTACTGCACGCGCTGTCGCTAAAGAGGGATATCCGGCATTTCGTGCTGTTCTCGTCGATCTCCGGTTTGCTTGGATCCCGCTGGCTCGCCCATTACACGGCGACGAGTACCTTCCTCGATACCTTCGCCTATGCGCGTCGGAATCTTGGACTGCCCGCCACCACCGTGAACTGGGGGCTGTGGAAATCGTTGGCCGATCTGCAATCCGACACCAGCCAGGTGACCTCTGATTCGGGTCTCGTGCCGATGTCCGACGAGGTGGCCATTCGCGCGCTGTCGATGGTGATGGGCCCCGACACCCCAGTGCGGTCCGCCGTGGTGGACGCTGACTGGCCTCTGCTGGCAGCGGCATATCGAACCCGTGGTGCGCTGCGCATGGTTGACGACGTATTAGCCGAAATCGATGCATCGAATGCGGACCTGCCGGAGAGCGAGTTCGCGAAAGCTTTGCGCGAGTCTGTGCCGGAACGACGTCGAGAGTTACTCGCCGACCACATTGGAACGTTGGCCTCAGATGTGATGGGACTATCGTCGGCGGACACTTTGGATCCAGAGGTCGGTTTCTTCCAGCTCGGTATGGATTCGCTGATGAGCGTCACGCTTCAGCGTGGCCTCAGCGCGAGCCTCGGCATCACACTGCCCGCAGCAGTCATCTACGAGTACCCGACCATCTCCGCTCTCACCGACGCACTGTGTGAGCGGATGGGTTACCCGCCAGCGGATGATTCGCTGGCTGCTGGCCGACCTGGCCTCGGGGCGCGCGCCCAGCAACGCGCCCGAGCCCGCCAGGGAGCCCAGGTGGGTAGACGGAAAGGACGTGTGGTGTGACCACAGAGAACGCGAACGTAGGCGTATCGAATGAGTTGCCGCCCAACGCGATTGCGGTCATCGGAATGGCTGGCCGCTTTCCCGGCGCGGACTCGCTAACCCAGTTCTGGGACAACCTGCGCCACGGTGAGGAATCGATCACCACATTGTCCGAGGAGGCACTCACCGCCGCCGGGGTCAGTGCTAAGACGCTTGCCGATTCCGCCTACGTCCGCCGTGCGGCCATGCTTAACGGGATTGACGAGTTCGACGCCGAATACTTCGGGATCACCCCGTACACCGCGCGAATGATGGATCCGCAGCAGCGCTTGTTCCTGCAGACCTCCTGGCATGCCCTGGAGGACTCCGGATACGACCCTGTCACCTATGACGGGACGATCGGCGTTTTCGCCAGCAGCACCTCCAGTGGCTACCTGATGGACAACCTGATGTCACACCGCGACACCAGGAAGCTGGTCGGCGAGGGAATCACCGTCGAGATGTTCAACCTGGTGCTGCTCAACGACAAGGATCACCTGGCAACTCGGGTGTCGCACGAACTGAACCTGCGTGGGCCGAGTGTGTCGGTGCAGACAGCATGTTCGTCGTCGCTGGTCGCGGTGCACCTCGCATGTCAGAGCCTGCTGGCCGGCGAATGCGATTTGGCGCTGACCGGTGCCTCGGCGATCCGGGTTCCGCATCACGTCGGGTACACCTTCGAACCGGGTGCGATGATGTCTCCCTCGGGTCACTGCCGACCATTCGACGTTCGGTCCGATGGGACCATCTTCGGCAGCGGCGTTGCCGCGTTGATTCTCAAACCGCTGCAGGCCGCACTTGAGGACGGTGATCGGGTCCACGCAGTGATCCGCGGATCAGCGATCAATAACGACGGCGCGATGAAGATGACCTATGCCGCGCCCACCGTATCCGGGCAGGCCGAGGTCATCGCCGAGGCGCAGGCTGTCGCCGATGTCGACTCCTCGACAATCGGGTTTGTGGAGACCCATGGGACCGGCACCCCGCTGGGCGACCCGATCGAAATCGAGGCGCTGCGACAGGCTTTCAAGCTCTCCACAATCACGCGGTCGAGCCCGTGTGTTCTGGGGTCGGTGAAGTCAAACATCGGCCACCTCGATGCGGCATCCGGAGTCACCGGCATGGTCAAGACCATCCTGTGTCTGAAGAACAAGGCCATTCCCGCGACCGTGCACTACACCGCTCCCAATCCCGAACTGCACTTAGAGGACACGCCGTTCGTGGTGGCGAACGCCTACACGCCATGGGAATCTGACGGTCCCCGCCGGGCCGGGGTCAGCTCCTTCGGTGTGGGCGGCACCAATGCGCACGTCGTCCTCGAGGAGGCGCCGGAGCCTGCCACAGTCGCCGCCGGCCCGGACGGTCCGCAGGTACTGCTGTTGTCGGCCCGCACCCCCGGGACACTCGACGATGCCAGGTCCGCACTGGCTGCCGAGCTCGCCAGGGACGAAAACCTGTCACTGTCCGATGTCGCATTCACCCTGGCCAGCCGGCGGCAGCATGAGGTCAGGATGGCGGCCGTGGTGGCCGACCGCGCCGATGCATGTGTCGTGCTGGCCGCCGCCGAGCACGAGAACGTCTCGATCGGCCACTGCCCCGCGGGTGCAACACGGGGTGCGGCGCAGGTGGCGTTCCTGTTTCCTGGTCAGGGCGCCCAGCATGTCGGCATGGCACGCGGCCTGTACGACACCGAGGCTGTATTCCGGGAGAACTTCGACCGGTGTGTCGCCGGTTTCGACGCCGAATTGGGAATCGATCTGAAGGCCGAGGTGCTCGGCACCGGCGAGCAGCAGCCGAACGGACTGGAGCCCACCAACCTGGCCCAGCCGGCACTGTTCGCGGTGGAATACGCGCTGGCGCAATTGGTCATGTCCTTCGGCGTAGCTCCGACCGCGCTTGCCGGACACAGCATCGGCGAACTGGTGGCCGCCACCCTGGCGGGGGTCTTCGACCTGGACACGGCGATCAGGGTCGTCTCGATGCGGGCACGCCTGATGCATGAGGCGCCTCCCGGCGCCATGGTGGCCGTGGCGGCAAGTCCCAACGATATCGCCGCCCAGATGACCGCCGACGTCGACCTCGCCGCCATCAACGAATTCGGGAGTTGCGTGGTTGCCGGCCCCGTGGAGGCCATCCGCGACTTCACCAATCGCCTTGCCGCCGAAGCCATCGTTGCCCGGCGGGTCCGCACCTCGCACGGGTTCCACTCCCAGGCGATGGATACGGTCCTGGAGCCCTTCGCCGAATTCCTCTCCGGTCTTACTCTGCACGCGCCTCGAATCCCGATACTCTCCAACGTGACCGGTACCTGGATGACCGACGCGGAGGCCACCGATCCGAATCGTTGGGCCCAGCACCTCCGGTCCACCGTCCGGTTCGCCGACAATGTTTCGGCACTACTCGATGATTCCGATCGGGTGCTTGTCGAGGTTGGACCCGGCGGAAGTCTCACCGGTTCGGCCGTGCGTCTTCCCGGATGGACCCAGACCCACCGCGCGGTCCGCCTGATGCGCCACCCCGTACAGACCCGCGACGATCGGGATGCCTTCCTGCTCGCGCTGGGGCAACTGTGGGCGGTCGGCGTCGCGGTGGACTGGACGAGGTTGTACGGCGAGCACCCGAAGCGCGTCACGTTGCCCGGCTATGCCTTTGCGCGCCAACAGCATTGGATCGAACCTGATACCGCCGCAGTGCGGACGACCGGTGCGGGCGGCCAGGGCGGCGCATCAGCAACCGAGGCCTCGTCGGCCAACGGTCAGGGCGGTGCACCGGTGGACGCTCGGGCACAAATGCAGGCAACCCTGCAGCGGATCTGGTCGCAGTGCCTTGGGGTGGAATCTGTTGCGCCGGGAGACAATTTCTTCGAGATCGGCGGTGACTCGCTGGTTGCGATCGGCGTCGCGATGACCGCGTCGCACGAAGGTGTCGAACTCACCCCCCAGGACCTCTACGACAATTCCAGTCTCAGTGCACTGGCCGACACCCTGGTCGCACGCCAGGCCGCCGGCGGACTGGCCAGTCAGGACATCGGAGATCTGGATCCCCAGGTCCCGCCGAACATCCTGCGCTTCCTCGACAATGGACTTGCCGAACCTGGTCGCTGGCGGGTGCCTCTGGTCCTGCGCCTGGATTCCCGGGTAAGTGCGGCCGATGTCACGGCGGTTCTGACCGCGGTGGTCAATCACCATGACGCACTGCGCATGCGGGTGGTCGACAACGCTGGAATCTGGGAGCAGCAGATCAGTGATCCCGACGATTTCGTCGACCTGACCGAGCGGGCACTGCCCGCCGCGGCCGGGCCGGGTAGCGGTGCGGAGCGGGACGCGCTGCTGGGGATCGTCGATGACATCATCGCGGCACAGGATCTGAGCGGCGGGCCGCTGACGGCCGCCTATGTCGTCGACGCGCAGGCGGAGCCACGGTTCCTGGTGCTGACTCTGCATGCGATGGTCGATGACCCCACCTCGCGGGAGGTCTTGGTGACCGACCTGCTCATGGGGTTCGGGCAGCGGTTAGCCGGCAGTGACATCGCCCTGGAGCCAGCGACCACGAGTTGGCGGGAGTGGTCGCAACGCTATGCGGCGCTGGCCTCCCATCCCGCCGTGCTGGAGCGGCGGAACTATTGGATCGATACGGCGAGGATGGCGTCGTTGCGGTTGGCCGGGGCAGGAGAAGCTGGCTCGCCGGGGCCCGGCGATCTGATCAGAGTGCCGACGGCGCTGACCCCCGATCAGACGTCGCAGACCGACAACGCCCGGCGGCTGCTGAAGGCCTCGACCGAGGAGATCCTGCTGGCTGCGCTGGCGCGTCGACTGGCGGTCACCCTCGGCGACGGTGTCGCTGCGGTTGACCTTGCCGGCGCCGGACGGTCGGTGCTACGTCCGGAGGTGGACTTCCGCCGGACAGTCGGTGGGTTCTCCCCGATCTACCCGATCGCATTGCCGGTGATGGACGTGGCGAGTGCCAGCTCAACCCAGCTTCTCGCCGAGGTCAGTCAGATCGTGAAATCCGT
>CALQLM010000007.1 GCA_943331415.1 Bifidobacterium breve | reverse complement strand
GGACGTATCCGAAGAGGAACTGATCAGTGTCGCCCGCTTCGTCATCCGCAAGATGAAGGTCAACCCGGGTGCGGAACTGTCGATGGTGCTGCTGGATTTGAATGCGATGGCCGATCTGCACATGCGGTGGATGGACCTGCCGGGGCCTACCGATGTCATGAGCTTCCCGATGGACGAACTCGAACCCGGCGGCCGGCCCGATGCCGCTGAGCCGGGGCAGGCCATGCTGGGCGATATCGTCCTGTGCCCGCAGTTCGCCTCCGAACAGGCCGCGACGGCCGGTCACAGCCTGGGCCATGAACTCGCGCTCCTGACCGTGCATGGCGTGTTGCATCTGCTGGGTTTCGACCACGCGGAACCCAATGAGGAGAAGGAGATGTTCGCACTGCAACGCCAACTTCTCGAGGAGTGGGTCGCCGAGCAGGTCCAGGCCTACCACCAGGACCGCCAGAGCGAGAAGGACCGGCGACTGCTCGACAAGTCACGGAATTTCGACCAACCGTGACCGGACTGGCGCCCCTTTTCGGGCTTATTGCCCTGATCGCCCTCGGCGGGCTGTTCGCCGCTATCGATGCCGCCATCAGCACTGTGTCTATTGCTCGCGTCGAAGAATTGGTCCGTGACGAGCGGCCGGGTGCGGCTCGGCTTGCCCGCATACTGCTCGAGCGTCCGCGATATATCAATCTCGTTGTGCTACTTCGGATTGCCTGCGAAGTCAGCGCGACGGTGATGCTGGTCGCCTACATCTATGATGACCTCGGTCTGACATGGGGCTTGGTAGCCGCTGCGGGCATCATGACCGTCATCAACTTTGTCGTGATGGGTGTGGGGCCGCGCACCCTCGGACGGCAGAACGCCTACTCGATCGCATTGGTCTGCGCGTTGCCACTGCAGTTCATTTCGTTACTGCTCACGCCGATCAGCAGACTTCTGATCCTGCTCGGTAATGCGCTGACCCCGGGCCGTGGATTTCGCAACGGACCATTCGCCTCCGAGATCGAATTGCGCGAGGTGGTCGATCTGGCCCAGCAACGCGGCGTGGTGGCGGATGAGGAACGCCGAATGATTCAGTCCGTTTTCGAACTCGGCGACACCCCGGCCCGCGAGGTGATGGTGCCGCGCACCGAGATGGTGTGGATTGAGAACGGCAAGACGGCCGGCCAGGCGACGTCGCTGGCGGTGCGCAGCGGGCATTCCCGAATCCCGGTGATCGGTGAGAACGTCGACGATATCGTCGGTGTCGTCTACCTCAAAGATCTTGTTCGGCGGACCTACTACTCCAACAACGCCGGACGTGACACCAAGGTGATTGAGGTGATGCGTCCGGCGGTCTTCATCCCGGACTCAAAACCTCTCGACGACCTCCTCCGCGAGATGCAGCGTGACCGAATCCACATGGCGTTGCTGGTCGATGAGTACGGCGCTACAGCGGGCCTGGTGACCATCGAGGACGTGCTTGAGGAGATCGTTGGTGAGATCGCCGACGAGTACGACACCGATGAGGTGGCACCGGTGGAGGATCTGGGCGACAAGACTTTCCGGGTGTCGGCGCGACTGCCGATCGAGGATGTCGGCGAGCTTTACGGTATCGAGTTCGATGAGGATCTCGAGGTTGACACGGTGGGCGGTTTGCTGGCCTTGGAGCTGGGTCGGGTTCCGCTGCCCGGTGCCGAGGTTGTGTCGAACGGCCTGCGCCTGCGTGCCGAAGGCGGTCCCGATCACCGAGGTCGGATGAGAGTCGGCACCGTTCTGGTGCAACCGGCTGCATCGGAAGCCGAAGGGGCCGAGCATGGTTGAGTTCCGATCCGGTTTCGTCTGTCTGGTTGGCCGGCCCAACACCGGCAAGTCGACACTGACCAACGCCCTGGTCGGAAGCAAGGTGGCGATCACCTCCAGCCGGCCACAGACGACCCGGCACACCATTCGCGGCATCGTGCACCGCGAAGACTTCCAGATCGTCCTTGTCGACACCCCAGGG
This sequence comes from Bifidobacterium breve, assembly GCA_943331415.1. Lineage (GTDB taxonomy): Bacteria > Actinomycetota > Actinomycetes > Mycobacteriales > Mycobacteriaceae > Mycobacterium. The sequence continues at coordinate 10,374 of CALQLM010000007.1, read as the reverse complement.
CTGCATCGGCCCCGCACGCTGCTGGGCAAGCGGCTCAATGAACTGGTGCGTGGCACCTATTCAGAAGTCGACGTGATCGGCCTGTGCATCCCCGCCGATGAGACGATCGGTCCCGGCGACCGGTGGATCTACGAGCAGATCCGCGCGGTCGCACCGAGGACCACGCTGGTCGTCGTCGTCACCAAGATGGACAAGGTGGCCAAGGACCGCCTCGCCGCCCAGTTGGTGGCGGTCGATGAACTCGCCGGTGAGCATGCGGCTGCCATCATCCCGGTGTCTGCCACCACCGGCGAACAGGTGAACGCATTGATCGACGTGCTGGTTGACCAGCTTTCTCCGGGGCCGGCGTTCTATCCCGATGGGGAGCTGACCGATGAGCCCGAAGAGGTTCTGATGGCCGAGCTGATTCGGGAGGCGGCACTTGAGGGTGTGCGCGATGAGCTCCCGCACTCATTGGCGGTGGTGATCGACGAGGTGAGTCTGCGGGAGGGTCGCTCGGAGGAGCAGGGGGAGTTGATCGACATCCACGCGTTGCTCTACGTCGAGCGGGACAGCCAGAAGGGGATCGTCATCGGTAAGGGCGGTGCTCGGCTCAAGGAGGTGGGCAGCAATGCGCGGCGCCAGATCGAGACGCTGCTGGGCACCAAGGTGTACCTGGACCTGCGGGTCAAGGTGGCCAAGAACTGGCAGCAGGATCCCAAACTGCTCGGCCGACTCGGGTTCTGAGTGTCAGTCCGCGCGGTTGTCCCACTGCGGTGACAGACTGGGTCAATGCGGCTGTATCGGGATCGGGCGGTCGTGGTGCGCCAGCACAAGCTCGGCGAGGCCGATCGCATCATCACCCTGCTGACCCGCGACCACGGGCTGGTCCGCGCGGTCGCCAAGGGCGTGCGCCGAACCCGCAGCAAGTTCGGTTCCAGGCTGGAACCGTTCGCCCATATCGACGTCCAGCTTCATCCCGGCCGCAACCTCGACATCGTCACGCAGGTGGTGTCGATCGATGCCTTCGCCAGCGATATCGTCAGTGACTACGGTCGCTACACCAGTGCGTGCGCCGTCCTGGAGACCGCCGAGCGGCTAGCCGGTGAGGAGCGCGCCCCAGCCCCGGCCCTGCATCGGCTCACAGTCGGTGCGTTGCGGGCGGTCGCGGACGGCACACGGCCCCGCGAGTTGGTTCTCGATGCCTACCTGCTGCGCGCGATGGGTATCGCCGGCTGGGCCCCGTCGTTGATCGAGTGTGCGCGGTGCGCTGCGCCGGGCCCGCACCGCGCCTTCCATATCGGCGCTGGTGGCAGCGTGTGCATGCATTGCCGTCCATCCGGATCGACCACCCCGCCGCAGGCCGTGCTGGATCTCATGTCGGCGTTGCATGACGGTGACTGGGAGGTTGCCGAAGCCTCGACATCCTCGCATCGCAGTCATGCCAGTGGCTTGGTCGCCGCTCATCTGCAGTGGCATTTAGAGCGGCAACTGCGAACATTACCGCTGGTGGAGCGGGTCTACTCCCGGCCCGCTGAATACGCTTCCACGATCTTCAGGCAGGATGTGGCCCATGGCGATGGACCGGTTGACCAGCTCCTGGCGGGGAGCTGAGCGCAGGCGAAAGGAGCAGTTTCCCCAACTGCCCCCGCCGCCTGGCGACTACCCGGTATTCCCCGACACCTCGGCGTGGCCGGTGGTGTTCCCGGAGTTGCCGCCCGCGCCCGATGGCGGCCCCCGCCGGCCTCCGCAGCATGTCTCCAAAGCGACGCCCCCGGCCATTCCCACCGACCAACTTCCCCAGCACGTGGCGGTCGTCATGGACGGTAACGGCCGGTGGGCCACCCAGCGTGGACTGAGCCGCACCGAAGGCCACAAGATGGGTGAGGCCGTTCTCATCGACGTCACCTGCGGCGCAATCGAACTCGGCATCAAACACCTGTCGGTCTATGCGTTCTCGACGGAGAATTGGAAGCGCAGCACCGAAGAGGTCCGATTCCTGATGGGCTTCAACCGCGAGGTGGTGTGCCGTCGCCGGGAGAACCTTGATGTGATGGGCGTGCGGATGCGCTGGGTCGGATCCCGAGCGCGGATGTGGCGCAGTGTCATCAAGGAGTTCGACATCGCCGAGCAGATGACTCTCGACAACGACGTGATCACCGTGAACTACTGCGTGAACTACGGTGGCCGCGCCGAGATCGCTGAAGCGGCAAAGCAAATCGCCCGCGATGCCGCCGCCGGCCGGATCAACCCCGAGCGGGTGGGTGAGTCAACGATCACTGAATATCTGCACCGACCCGACATCCCCGATGTGGATTTGTTCATCCGCACCTCGGGGGAGCAGAGGTCGAGCAATTTCATGTTGTGGCAGGCCGCCTACGCCGAGTACGTGTTCCAGGACAAGCTCTGGCCGGATTACGATCGCCGCGATCTGTGGGCCGCGTGCGAGGAGTATGTGCATCGCAACCGGCGTTTCGGCCGCGCCTGATGGTTTCCGCACCACGGCTGGCCGACGTCCTCGGACAGGTGGTGTCTGTTGACGTCGAGGGCGACGGCGCACTGACTGTGCGCCATGACGATACGTTCGCGTCTCTGCGCATGGTGATGATCGCGGACGGACTTGAGATGATCTCGCTCACGCAGATGCTCGCCTGGGATCTCACGCTCGATAACGACCTGCGGAAAACTGTTGCGGCACAGGCCGCCAAGACCATGTTGGGCACGGTGACAATGGTCGAACACCCGACCCGGGGCCCCACCGGTGAGCGAGCCGATGTGGTTCTGCGCTACAACTTTCCGGTTGCCGGACTTCACGACGAGGCCTTGCAGACACTGGTGATGATGGTTCTTGCCACCGGGGCGGACATCCGGCGCGCGCTAGGCGCCTAGCGGCCGCGGCAATCGGCGCAGGTGCCGAACAACTCGATGGTGTGGTTCACATCGGAGAAGCCGTGGTCCGCGGCCACCTCGGCGGCCCACGCCTCGACCTCGCGACCGCTGACCTCCACCGCCGACCCGCAGGTGCGGCACACCAGGTGATGGTGATGATGCGGTGCCGCGCAGCGCCGGTACACCGATTCCCCGGTGTCGGTGCGCACCATATCGACGAGATCCGCGGCCACCAGTGACTGCAGAGTCCGGTAGACGGTGGTCAGGCCGATGTTGGCGCCACTGTGCCGTAATTCGTCGTGCAACTCCTGCGCGGACCGGAACCCGTCGAGGGTATCGAGCAGGGCGATGATGGCCCCGCGCTGCCGGGTGGCTCGGACGCCGCCGCCGGCGGACCGCCGGCCTACCTCGGTGGTCGGGCTGCCGTGACCGGCGTCCACGGAGTCGCTATTGGAAATCATTTCCACTATCGCCACACTGTCGCATGTGCGATGACGCGTGTCAAAGCCCTTTCGGTCAGTCGCCTAGGCTGGTCTGGTTCGCTTTCAGCAGTCATTTCAGCAGACAGGAGTGCAACCCATCGTGGCGTCTGTCATCGATTCCGTGGTCAATCTGGCAAAGCGCCGCGGCCTGGTGTATCCCGCCGGTGAGATCTACGGCGGCACCCGCTCGGCGTGGGACTACGGACCACTGGGTGTCGAATTGAAGGAGAACATCAAGCGCCAGTGGTGGCGGTCGATGGTCACCGGACGCGATGACGTCGTCGGACTGGACTCCTCGATCATCCTTCCGCGTGAGGTGTGGGTGGCCTCCGGTCACGTCGAGGTGTTCAACGACCCGCTCGTCGAGTGCCTGAAATGTCATAAGCGCCACCGCCAGGACCATCTGCAGGAGGCGCAGGCGGAGAAAAAGGGTCTGTCGGATCCAGAGTCCGTGCCGATGAGTGACATCGTCTGCCCCGACTGCGGCGAACGTGGCCAGTGGACCGAGCCGCGAGAGTTCAACATGATGCTCAAGACCTACCTCGGTCCGATCGAGAGCGAGGAGGGACTGCACTACCTGCGGCCTGAGACCGCGCAGGGAATCTTCGTCAACTTCGCGAACGTGGTCACCAGTTCACGCAAGAAGCCGCCGTTCGGGATCGGCCAGATCGGCAAGAGCTTCCGAAACGAGATCACCCCGGGCAACTTCATTTTCCGCACCCGCGAGTTCGAGCAGATGGAAATGGAGTTCTTCGTCGAGCCTGACACCGCGGCGCAGTGGCATCAGTACTGGATCGACACCAGGTTGCAGTGGTACATCGATCTCGGCATCAACCGCGACAATCTCCGACTTTTCGAGCATCCCAAGGAAAAGCTGTCGCACTACTCGGCTGGAACCACCGACATCGAATACCGGTTCGGCTTCGGCGGCAACCCGTGGGGCGAGTTGGAGGGTGTGGCCAACCGGACCGATTTTGATCTCAAGACCCATTCGCAGCATTCGGGCACCGACCTCTCATTCTTCGATCAGGCCACCGATGCCCGGTACGTGCCCTATGTCATCGAACCCGCAGCGGGACTCACCCGTTCGTTCATGGCCTTCCTGATCGACGCCTATGCCGAGGATGAGGCGCCCAACGCCAAGGGCGGTGTGGACAAGCGCACCGTGCTGCGGCTGGATCCGCGACTCGCGCCGGTGAAGGCCGCGGTACTGCCGCTGTCCCGGCACGCTGATCTCAGCCCGAAGGCGCGTGATCTTGCCGCCGAGTTGCGCAAGACCTGGAACGTCGAGTTCGACGACGCCGGCGCAATCGGTCGCCGGTATCGCCGTCAGGACGAGATCGGCACGCCATTCTGCGTGACAGTCGACTTCGACACCCTTGAGGACCAGGCGGTGACCATCCGGGACCGCGACGCCATGACCCAGGAGCGGGTGGGACTGGACGCGGTGGTGGGGTACCTGGCTACCCGGCTCATCGGCTGATCAGCGCCGCGGCGTCAGAAGCGTCCGCCGCCGCCCAGCAGTCCGCCGTCGCCGCCGCCGGAGGATCCGCCGTAGCTGGTTGACGTCCATCCGCCGCCGCCGCCCATTCCGCCGGTGAGGATGTTGCCGAGGATGATCCCGCCGACCATCGCACCCATATCCGACTGCCGACCGCCGTTGTAGCGGGCTTGGTACTGGCGTTGGCCGGCCTGGACGTCGTCATTGGCCAACTGCTGGGCCTGCGCGGCCAGCAGTGCGGCTCCGTTGGCGTGCGCGATTGCCTCGGTGATGTTGGTCTTCGACTTGGCCTGGGCGGCTTCGAGCTGGCGCACCGCCTCGTTGAACCGGGTGCGGGCTTCGGGGCCCACGCTGCCGCGGCGGGTGTCGATGTAATCCGATACCGAGCGCACCCGGGACTGTGCCGTGAACAAGGCCTGCTCATAGGAACGATTCAGTCGTTCGGTGGCTTCACGTTCCTCCGCCACTCCCGCCAGCAGCCGGTCAAGATCGGCGTCGGCCTGGGTCAGTTGGGTAAAGGCGCCCAGCGGATCGGCCGCACCCGTACTCTGCGCCGCGGTGACTGCCTTCACCGCAGCATCCCGGGCCGTCGACAACTCGGATTCCTTCGTCAGCCCGCCCTGCGCGAGTTGGGCGGCTGCCGGGTTGATTCCGCGGTGGATGTCTTCGATTGCCGAGGGCAATGTGGTGACTGCTTTACGGATATCGCTGGCTGCACTGTCAACGGCATCCAGCATCGTATTCGCTTGCTGCAGAGCTGATTCCCCGCCGCGCACACAGTCAACGAGTTCGCCCACCTCACCTGCGACCGGCTTGGCCGCCAGTGCGCGGCCCTTGCTGATGGCTTCATCGGCGAAGGCGACGCGCTCCTTGGCGGCATTCACATTGCGCGCTACCGACGCCAGTGCCGACTCGGCGAACTCGCTGTGCAGTGCGGTCAGTTTCTGCTGCGACGGTTCCAGCCGCGCGGTCACGGTGACCAACTGCCTCGTGAGGGCGTCGAGGCGCTCGGGTGCGTTGAGCACCAGATCACGCATCTGGTGAAAGGCCGTGGTCTGGGTGTCCAGTTCCCGGTTGGCCTTGGCCGCCGAAACCACCACCCGGGTCAGCAGGTCGCGACGTTCGGATTGCGGTTCGGGAACATCGTCGTCGAGCTTCTGGCGCACGGCGAAGGCTTGTTTGAGCGTCGTTCGGGCATGGTCCACGGCAGTGGCGAATGGCGCAGTCTGGGCCTCCCCGAATTCCTCGACCGCCAGGACCAGCTCGTTGGCGCTGGTGCGCACGGCGTTGTCCACTTGGACGACGATCGAGCGCGACAGGTCGTCAAGGGCGTCAATCGGCACCGACGCCAGCGCGGCGGGATCGGTCGGATCGACATTCTTGGCGGCCGCGACGTCGGCGGCGTGGCGCTTGGCCCGTCGGCGGCGGCTCCACACCATGAGCGCCGCGATCACCAGCAGTCCGATACCGACGATCGCCAGCATCGGTATCAGCGATAGACCGCCGCCTTTGCCGCTGCTCTTGCCGAGGCCGGCCAGTCCGGTGGCCGCCGCCGTCGCCGCACCTGCCCAGTCGTTGTTGCGCAGGGCAGGCTCGATGCGATCACGGCGGATATCGTCGACCTTCGTCGAGCTGCCGCCGGCCGCGGCCGACGGCACCAGGAAGGCATAGGACCGTTGTCCGGTGGCCACCGCCAGAATGGCGTCTTCATTGCTCAGATCGCTGATGGTGCGGGTTTGTTGGGCCCAGCCGACCGCGCCCTGGGGAGCGAAGGAGTCGACGAACACCACCCACAGCCGCACGCGACGTTCGTTGTAGAGCTGGTCAACGGCTTTTTGCACGTCGGCGAGCTGGCGATCGCTGAGCACTCCGGCGTTGTCGGTGATGGTGTCGGGGAGCCGAAACGGGGGCTCGGCCCCGGCGGCGGGGGCGAGCAGGGTGGCGGTCATCAAGATCGCGGCGAGCAGACCGAACAGACGATGCAGGCGCATGACCGCCAATGTAGTAGCCCCGGGGGTGATGCCAGCAAAACTTCGTCCCGATCAACCTGTGGGAGCGTGCTGGCAGACTGTCCGTTGGTGAGATGCAGGTGACGACGAAACAGCAGGGCGACTATCGCGAAGCCGACCGTGAACGACTGGTGGCCGAGTCGCCGAAGGCGGCTGCCCTGCCCGGAACCGCGACCGAGCACCGCAGCGACTTCGCCCGGGACCGCGCCCGGGTGTTGCACAGCGCCGCCCTGCGCCGACTGGCCGATAAGACCCAGGTGGTTGGGCCGCGGGAAAGTGATAACCCCCGCACCCGCTTGACTCACTCGCTGGAGGTCGCCCAGATCGGCCGAGGTATGGCCGTGCCGCTGGGTTGTGATCCCGACCTGGTGGATATGGCGGGCTTGGCCCATGACATCGGACATCCGCCGTACGGACACAACGGTGAGCGGGCTCTCGACGAGTTCGCCGCCGACTGCGGAGGCTTCGAAGGAAACGCCCAGAATTTTCGGATCCTGACCCGACTCGAGCCGAAAGTGCTTGACGCGCAGGGTTTTCGCAGCGTCGGGTTGAATCTGACCCGTGCCGGACTGGATGCCGTCACCAAGTATCCGTGGCAACGCGGCGAGCATGGTCGCAAGTTCGGTTTCTATGCCGATGATCAGGATTTCGCGGACTGGATGCGAGCCGGCGCACCGCTGGGCCACCCCTGCCTGGAGGCGCAGGTCATGGACTGGGCCGACGATGTGGCCTACTCGGTTCACGATGTGGAGGACGGCGTGATCTCCGGTCGCATCGACCTGCGGGTCCTGGCCGATGATGATGCCGCCTCGGCACTGGCGCAGTTGGGGGCTTCGGCAGACGGCCTCGGACCGACGGCGGATGACCTAATGGCGGCTGCCCGGCGGCTCTCCGAACTTCCGGTGGTGGTCGGCGTCGGCTCCTACGACGGGACCCTGGCGGCATCGGTCGCCCTCAAGCGGCTGACCAGTGAGTTGGTGGGCCGGTTTGCCTCGGCGGCCATTGCCGAGACCCGCCGGTTCGCCGGCTCTGGGCCGCTGGTGCGCTACGAGGCCGACCTCAAAGTGCCGGCAGCGGTGCGGGCTGAGGTGATGGTGCTCAAGACGCTGGCACTGCAGTTCATCATGTCCGATTCGCAACACCTCGAACTTCAGGCGCTGCAACGCGAGCGAATCCACCGGGTTGCGCAGTGGTTGCTGGCCGGGGCGCCCGCCACCCTCGACGCGCTGCTGGCTCCCGCGTTCGATGCCGCTATCGATGATCACGGCCGGATACGGGTGGTCGTCGACCAGATCGCCTCCTATACGGAAGGCCGGCTGGAGCGTCTTGACGCAGTCGACGTCGACCGGCGGATCCCGTCGACCCGGCGGATCTAGACTTATCCGGTGACCGGTGCGTTAGGTGGAGTCGGCGGACGCAAGGGCCGCATACCTGATACCGATATCACTGCTATCCGGGACAAGATCCGCATCGAGGATGTCGTCGGCGATTACGTACAGCTACGCCGCGCGGGAGCGGATTCACTCAAGGGCCTCTGCCCGTTCCACGACGAGAAGTCGCCGTCGTTTCACGTCCGCCCCAACCATGGTCATTTCCACTGCTTCGGCTGCGGGGAGGGCGGTGACGTCTATGCCTTCATGCAGAAGATGGAGCATGTCAGCTTCGTCGAGGCAGTCGAACTGCTGGCCGATCGGATCGGACATGCGGTCAGCTACACCGGTGGCGGCACCAGCGTGCAGCGCGACCGCGGCAGCCGCAGCCGTCTGGTCACCGCCAATGCCGCCGCGCAGGAGTTCTATGCGGCCGCGCTGGAATCTGACGAGGCCGCTGCGGCCCGCACGTACCTGACCGAACGCAATTTCGATGCCGCCGCAGCGGCTAAGTTCGGCTGTGGCTTCGCGCCATCGGGGTGGGACTCGTTGACCAAACACATGATCCGAAAGGGCTTCGAGTTCAAGGAACTTGAGGCCGCCGGGTTATCCCGGGAAGGCCGACGCGGCCCGATGGACCGCTTCCATCGGCGGCTGCTGTGGCCAATTCGCAGTGCAAGTGGAGAGACGGTGGGCTTCGGCGCGCGGCGTATCTTCGATGATGACCAGATCACCGCCAAGTACGTCAACACCCCCGAAACGGTGCTCTACAAGAAGTCCGCGGTGCTGTTCGGCATCGACCTGGCCAAGCGCGATATCGCCAAGGGGCATCAGGCCGTCGTGGTCGAGGGGTACACCGACGTGATGGCCATGCACCTCGCCGGAGTGACCACCGCGGTCGCGTCCTGCGGCACCGCATTCGGTGACGAGCACCTGTCGATGCTGCGTCGGCTGATGATGGACGACAAGTTCTTCCGCGGCGAGCTGATCTATGTTTTCGACGGAGATGCGGCCGGGCAGGCGGCGGCACTCAAGGCATTCGCGGGCGAGCAGAACCTGGCCGGTCAGAGCTTCGTGGCCGTGGCGGCCGATGGAATGGACCCGTGCGATCTGCGGCTGGCCTCCGGTGACGGGGCGCTGCGTGATCTGGTGGCCCGGCGCACCCCGCTGTTCGAGTTCGCCATTCGGACCACCCTGGCCGCCTACGACCTTGACAGTGCCGAAGGGCGGGTGAGCGCGCTCCGGGAGTGCACCCCGATCGTCGCTGCGATCAAGGATCCGACTCTGCGCGACGAGTACGCCCGCCAACTCGCGGGCTGGGTCGGCTGGGCTGACGTCGCCCAGGTTCTGGGCCGGGTTCGGGAGACGGCCGGCCGCAAACCAGGTGCTCGGCCCCGCGGCAGCGGACGCGCGGGTGAGGCGCCTCCGGCCCGTGCAGCCGGGCGGCCTGATCCGCGTGATCCGACATTGTGGCCGCAGCGCGAAGCCCTCAAGGCTGCGCTGCAGTACCCGGCGCTGGCCGGTCCGGTCTTCGACTCGCTGACGGCCGAAAGTTTCACCCATCCCGGCTACGCCGCCGTGCGCGGCGCGATCGGTGCCGCAGGGGGCACCTCTGCCGGTCTGACCGGTGCGCAGTGGATCGAAACGGTTCGAGAGCAGGCCGGTGCGCCGGCCACCGAAGGCCTGATCACCGAACTCGGAGTGGAGACCGTCAATGTGGACGAGGAGAAGTTGCCGCGCTATATCGGCGGCGTGCTCGCTCGGCTGCAGGAGGTATGGGTGGGTCGGCAGGTCGCCGAGATCAAATCCAAGCTGCAGCGAATGTCCCCGGTCGAGCAGTCCGACGAGTACCACGCCCTGTTCGGCGATCTCGTCGCGCTGGAGGCGTATCGCCGCAGCCTGTTGGAGCAGGCCAGCGGTGATGACATCAGTGCATGAGCTCAGCGGAGGGGTTATGGTTAACCAGTCGGGTCCCGGCGGCGAAAGGTCAGATATGGCTAACTCGAATGCGCGTGCGCGGCATGTGACGGTCTCCGCTGTGCTCGCCGCCGCGGTCGCGGTGCCCGTCCTGGTCGGACTGACCGCCTCCGGTGCACCGGTGAACTCCGCGACCGGGGATTGCCTGGCGTGGTTCGGTTCGCGGG
>CALQLM010000006.1 GCA_943331415.1 Bifidobacterium breve | reverse complement strand
GCAACGGAGAAGGTCCGAGGTGCCCGCAGATGTCGCGCACGCGATGAATCGGGTTGAGTCCGAGTCACTGCGAATGACCCGACTGGTCGAGGATCTGCTGTTGCTGGCCCGGCTGGACTCCGGACGGCCATTGGAACGCCGGCCCGTCGACGTGGCTCGGCTGTGTGCCGATCTGGTGAGTGATGCCCACGCCGCCGGACCTGACCACCACTGGAATCTCGACGTGCCGCCGGAACCGCTGTGGGTATCCGGTGACGACGCCCGACTGCATCAGGTGATCGCCAACCTGTTGGCCAACGCGCGGGTGCATACCCCGCCAGGGACGACAGTCACCCTGTCCTTGCATGCCGATGCCGATATGGCAGTGCTCTGCGTGACGGACGACGGACCGGGCATTCCTGCCGAGTTGCAATCCGAGGTCTTCGAACGTTTCGCCCGCGCCGACACCTCCCGGTCACATTCAGACGGGTCGACCGGACTGGGGTTGGCGATCGTGTCGGCGGTTGTTCGTGCGCACCACGGTGGCATCGTGCTCACAAGTGCGCCGGGGCGCACCGAGTTCGAAGTGCGACTACCGCGGTCGATCGACCCCGAATCCCCATCGCGATGATGACCCGACGGCGAGTTCCGGGACCGATTACTGGTCTTTGGCAAGTCGGTAGCGGGAATCAGGGCCCTGTTTGGCGATTTCGGTAAACAATTCTCGCTATGGAACACAAAGCCGCGACACCAGTCATCGAGTCAGCCAACGCCGAACAGCGCGGATTGCTGCCGTTCGCCGATACCGCCGACTTCACCGACGCCGACCGCGGCTTCATCGCGGCTTTGGATCCCTGTGTCATCACCGCAGCCGACGGCCGGGTGGTCTGGGACAACGACGCCTACGCGTTTCTGTGCGACGATGCCCCGCCGAGTGTTCACCCCAGTCTCTGGCGGCAATCGACGCTCGCTGCCAAACAGGGTCTCTACGAAGTGGTCGAAGGCATATATCAGGTCCGCGGACTTGACTTGTCGAATATCACTTTCATCGAGGGCGATACCGGTCTTATCGTCATCGACCCGTTGATCAGCACCGAGACCGCGGCCGCGGCACTGGCGCTGTATCGGGAGCACCGTGGCGACCGGCCGGTCGTCGCGGTGATCTACACCCATAGTCATGTCGATCACTTCGGTGGCGTTCTGGGTGTTACCACCCAGGCTGAGGTGGATGCCGGCACCGTCGCGGTGGTGGCGCCAGAAGGCTTCATCGGCCATGCGGTGCAGGAGAACATCTATGCGGGCACGGCGATGACCCGCCGGGCCAGTTATATGTACGGCACCCTGCTCGAACGCGGGCCGCGTGGACAGGTGGGGTGCGGACTCGGTCAGAACACCTCGACGGGCGAGATCGCCGTCATCGTGCCGACCCTTGACATCACCACGACCGGTGAGATCCACACCATCGATGGCGTCGAAATCGAATTTCAGATGGCGCCCGGCACTGAGGCGCCGGCTGAAATGCATTTCTACTTCCCTCGTTTCCGGGCGTTGTGCATGGCCGAGAACGCCACTCACAACCTGCATAACCTGCTGACCCTGCGCGGTGCGCTGGTGCGCGACCCGCGAGCTTGGTCTGGATATCTGACCGAGGCAATCGACACTTTCGCCGATCGCACCGATGTCGCATTCGCTTCGCATCACTGGCCGACCTGGGGTCGTGAGCGCATTGTGGAATTTCTGGGTTTGCAACGCGATCTCTACGCGTATCTGCATGACCAGACGCTGCGTCAGCTCAACCAGGGTTATACCGGTATCGAGATCGCTGAGAACTTCGCCATGCCGCCCGCCTTGGAGCGTGCCTGGCATACCCACGGCTACTACGGTTCGGTGAGTCACAACGTCAAGGCGGTCTATCAGCGCTACATGGGATGGTTCGACGGCAATCCGGGCCGACTATGGCAGCATCCGCCGGAGGCGCTGGCTCCTCGATATGTGGCGGCGATCGGCGGTATTGATCGAGTAGTGGAGGTCGCGCGGGAGGCGTTCGACTGCGGCGATTTCCGTTGGGCTGCAACCCTGTTGGATCACGCTATGTTCACCGATGAAGATCATCCTGGGGCGCGTGAACTCTATGCCGACACCCTGGAACAGCTGGGCTATGGTGCGGAGTGCGCGACGTGGCGCAACTTCTTCCTCTCAGGCGCCACCGAATTGCGTGACGGCAACTTCGGTACCCCGGTCACCACCACATCACCGACTATGTTGAGCCAACTCACGCCGGAGCAGATGTTCGACATCTTGGCGATTTCAGTGAATGGACCGCGGGCTTGGGATCTTGACATCGCACTTGATGTGACGTTCGCTGATCTCGATGCCAACTATCGCCTGACGTTGCGAAATGGCGTACTCGTCCAACGCAAGCGGCCGGCCGAGGAGACGACTGCTACCGCTACCGTGGTCCTGGCGAACAAGATGCGATTGATGGTCGCAGCCGCGGGAGATTTCAGCTCTCCCGGCCTCGAGGTGACCGGCGATGCCGGCGCGCTACAGACCTTGCTCGGAGTGCTTGACGCTCCTGATCCGGGCTTCAGCATCGTCACCCCATAGTCGACTACCCGGGCAGACCGCCATCGGCTCGCAGAATTGATCCGGTGGTGAAGCTGGAGGCATCGGACATGAGAAACAGTGCCGCACCGACGATCTCGGAGGGATCGCCAGCCCGCTGCAGGGGGTGGCGGTCGAAGGGATTGCTCTCACCCCTGTCCGAGGCCCCCCTGTCCGAGGCCCCCCTGTCCGAGGCTCTCACGTCCGAGGCTCTTAAGTCCCAGGCCTTACTGATGTCGGTGAGGAAGGGACCGGGCATGAGTGTGTTGACCCGCACCGTGGGTCCGTAGGCGATGGCCAGGCCTTCGGTCATAGCGTTCAGTCCGGCTTTGGCTGCCGCGTAGGGCAGATATGACGGGTGCGGCCGCAACGAACCGTGAGAGCTGACATTGATGATCACACCGCCACCGTCAGCGACCATCCGTTCACCAGCCAGAGCCGAAAGCCTGAACGGCCCCTTCAGGTTCAGATTGATCACGGTGTCGAAGAGTTTTTCCGTTACGTCGGTGAGCGTGTCGTAGTTGGGGGACATCCCCGCGTTGTTGATCAGCACGTCGAGCTTGCCGAATCGCTCATAGGTGGCGTCGACAAGTCCGTCGAGTTCCGCCCACCGGCCGACGTGTACGGCGTAGGGCATAGCGGTGCGACCGGTTTCCGCCTCGATCTCTGTGGCGGTGGCAACGCAGTTGTCGTATTTGCGGCTTGCAATGACTACGTCGGCGCCGCAGCGCGCAGCCGCGAAGGCCATCTCACGGCCCAAACCGCGGCTGCCGCCGGTCACCAAGACCACCCTGTCGGTCAGGTCGAACAACTGCTGCGGCTGGCGTGCACTTCCGCTCATCGAAGATCCTTCCGGTGCTTCCCAGGTCGGGCACCCTATCGTTGCAGCATGCAGATTCTGCTCATCCGCCACGCGCTACCTTTGCGTACGCAGGCCGGCGAGGGTTCGGACCCGGAGCTTGCCGCGGCCGGTTGGGAGCAGGCTCGCCGTTTACCCGAAGCGCTGGCGCGTTTCCCGATCAGCCGTTTGGTGAGCAGCCCGCAGCGCCGCGCCGTCCAGACGGCCGAACCGGTCGCTGCTGCACGCCAGCTCACCGTGAGCACCGACGAGCGGTTGGCCGAATATGACCGCGGACATTCGCATTACGTTCCCCTCGAGCAGGTGCGCGCTGAGCGGCCCGATGACTGGGACAGGATGGCCAGCGGCAAACTTCCGACTTCCGTCGACGTCGGTGCATTCGCCGATCGGGTCAGCGCCGGGCTGTCCGACATCGTCGCCGCCGCGAACCACCGGGACACCGTGGCGGTGTTCAGCCATGGCGGAGTGATCAACGTGATCCTGCACGGGATCCTCGGCACGGCGCAGGAGTTGTCGTTTCCGATCGACTACGCCTCGGTGACACAGTTGCGCTGTTCGCGCAGCGGCGCGATCACTGTTGCCGGGGTCAATGGCGTGGAACACGTGTGGGATCTGCTGCCCCGAAATCGGAGCTGACTACCGCTTTCGTGCCGCCTCGAGGTTCTTCTTCGCAACCCGTCGCAATTGAAACATCCTGGCCGCGCTGACCAGTGCGGTGATCAGGCCTCCGCAGACAGCCGCGAGCAGGATTGCCACTCCCAGCTGCAGATTCCAGTGCCAGGTCAGGAAGGTGAACGGCGTGGATGCGGTGTTCTGGGCGATGAAGATGAGCAGAACGATGAGGATCAGAAATCCGAGAATCAGTGACGACCACAGCGCTGCGGCCCGGGTGAATTTCACTTCCGACGCATCGTGCTCGGGCGGGCGGGTGGGGTGCGGCTCCGGCGCCACGGGCGGCAACGGCTCGCCCGGAGAAACGTGTGGTTCGCTGCTCATAGGCCTCATCTTGGCCTAACGGGTGACCGGAAGGAAACAACCACACCGGCGAGAAGGCGTTCACGACGCGTCATGACACCCAGGAGCCGCCCCGACCATGCCTGGCCGGGCGCGTCGCTTACCGTAGAAGTGTGACTGCAGCAGACGATACGAGCGAGCGGGATTGGCCAGCAATCCTGACGTGGCGTTCCCACGACGTCACGCGGATCGAGTCGACCCGGATCCAGCTGTCCGGCAGCCGGATCAAGGCCTACGGGCGGATCGCTGCCGCCGCCACCGACGCGCATCCGGCTTTCAGCGCCTCCTATGACTTGGTGACCGATGACAACGGCGCCACCAATCGGTTGTCCCTCACCGTCAGCCTCGCAGAGCGGGATCGACAGTTGTCGATCTCCCGGGACGAGGAGAACATGTGGCTTATCACCGACCACCAGGGCCAATCGCGCGACGCGTATGAGGGTGCCCTCGACGTCGATGTCGTACTGAGCCCCTTCTTCAATGCGCTGCCCATTCGCCGCGTGGGGCTGCATCGCCGCGCCGATTCAGTGACGTTGCCACTGGTGTACGTGAACCTGCCCGAACTCACGGTCGGTCCGGCCTCGATCAGCTACAGCAGCTCGGGCCCGGACAGCGGCGATGGAATCAAGCTGAACTCACCGGTGGCGGATACGACCGTCGTCGTCGACGCCGACGGTTTCATCCTCGACTACCCGGGCCTGGCAGAGCGGATCTGATCACCGCTCCGGCGCGTCCGGCAGCGGCCAGCTCGTCACGCCAGTTATCTGCGCCGAGTAAGACCGTCAGTATCTCCGGCCGTGAGAAGCAATCGAAGCGGACTCGTGCGGCGTGGCCGTTATCCACTAGTTCAGCGACTGAGCCGTTGTCCGCCAGTGATTTTCGGCTGCGCTGCAACAGGTTCACAGCATGGTCGAGGGCGGGTATCAGCTCGTCTGCGTTGGCCTCGCACATGGCGCGTACGAGATCCGGATTAGTTCCCGCGACCCGGGTACCGTCGCGGAATGATCCGGCCGCCAATGCGAATGCGAGCGGAACCTCGCTGGCGGTGATAGCCAGCGCTTCGGCGAGAAGATGCGGCAGATGCGAAATGGCGGCTACGGCGGCGTCGTGTTCGTTGGACTTCGCCGGTACCACGATCGCGCCGCAGTCCAAGGCCAGATGCATCACCTGCGACCAGATCGCGGCATCCACATGTTCATCGACACTGACCACCCACGGCTGTCCGATGAACAGTCCGGCGTCGCCGGCCGACCAGCCGGAGTGTGCGGTGCCCGCCATTGGGTGGCCTCCGACGTAGCGGTCCAGCAGATCAGCGGCATGTACCTGCGCAAGCACCGCACCCTTGACGCTGATGATGTCGGTGAGGGGACAACCGCCGGCAAGCATCTTGATGCGCGGGAGCAGGCCTGTGACCGCGGGCATTGGGACGGCCAGGACTATCAGCGCTTCGCGCTCCGCGGCCCACGTCAATGCCTCGGACAGATCGCTCGTGGCGGCGAAGCCGGCGGCGCGGGCACCCCGTGCACCCTCGGCCGAGCGGTTGTAACCGAACGCCTCGCGGCCCGCCGATACCGCTGCGCGCAATACCGACCCACCGATCAGGCCGAGTCCGAGCACGCAGACGGGAGTCTTCATCACGCTTTCCAGGTTGGCACACCGATGTGTGGGTTCGCTGGGGAGCTAGTCAAACGACCTGCTCAGCGACTACCGTAAGCGCTCATGGAGGCACAGCGAGCTGGTCGGGACCAAGGAGCATTGGGCTCTGGTGACGCCCCGTACGGCTTTGCCGTGGCCGTGGTTCACGAGAATGCGACATGGCGGTGTTCGCCCATGAGCCCGCAGGCGTTGACCAGCCTTGCCGTCGCCGAGACGGAGCTGCGGGAATTACGCAGCGCCGGAGCGGTGTTCGGATTGCTCGATATTGACGACGAGTTTTTCCTCATCGTTCGGCCCGCTCCCTCGGGCACCCTGCTGTTGCTCTCCGATGCCACCGCCGCGCTGGACTACGACATTGCGGCCGAAGCACTGGAGAAACTCGACGCCGACATCGCTGCGGAGGATCTGGAGGACAGCGAGCCCTTCGAGGAGGGCGATCTGGGTGTTCTGGCCGATGTCGGACTGCCTAATGCGGTGCTCAGCGTGATCCTTGACGAAACGGACCTCTACGCCGACGAGCAGTTGGGACGCATCGCCCGGGAGATGGGTTTCGCTGAGGAGTTCTCCGCGGTCCTTGACCGCCTCGATCGGTGAATGCCCTCCCCGCCGACGAGAGCCTCATCCGCGCGGCGATCGATGCCGCTGGCGATGCCGGTCCCGACGACGTACCAATCGGTGCAGTGGTTTTCGGTGCCGACGGAGTGGAGTTAGCCCGCGCCGCCAACGCTCGGGAGGCATTGGGTGACCCGACAGCGCACGCGGAGATGCTGGCTCTGCGTGCGGCTGCTAGGGCGGGCGGTGACGGCTGGCGGCTGGCGGGCGCCACGATTGCGGTAACAGTGGAACCATGCACCATGTGCGCGGGAGCTCTGGTCCTGGCCCGGGTGGCCCGCGTGGTCTTCGGCGCCTGGGAGCCCAAGACCGGAGCGGTCGGCTCGCTGTGGGATGTGGTGCGCGATCGGCGGTTGGCGTATCGCCCCGAAGTGCGCGGCGGCGTGCTGGCCGATGATTGTGCGGCACTGCTGAAGGGCTTTTTCTCCGGGCACCGCGATTTGGGGTAGCCCGGGAAGGACCGTAGGATTTGCCGTGGTGGCGTGTCCGAGCGGCCTAAGGAGCACGCCTCGAAAGCGTGTGACGGGTAACCCCCGTCCGAGGGTTCAAATCCCTCCGCCACCGCCATCAGTACCGGCCCCGCGCACCGTGATGCGTTGACTTGCCACAGCACCCGAGGCTATGGTTTTCTGAATTCACAGCTAAATCTCAGCAATTAGCGGTCATGGGGGATTTCGATGTCGGTCAGCAAGCGCGCCGCGCGCGCGGGAGCAGCGGCTTTCGCCCTCGGCGTGGTGGTGGCGGGAACCCCCGCGGCAGGAATCGCTGCTGCCGCGCCTAGCGAAGACGATTCCCCAACGGTGTCGGCCCCGAGTCCTGCTGTCGGATCAGCACCCGACGCGCCTGCCGGCGGTACGTCCCGGCTCCGCGGTGCCGACAACCGTCGCGACCGGGTCGGTAGTGCTCAATCGGCGTCGAATTCCGCGTCGCCGATTACGTCACGGTCGGCCGCCGCCCGAACTGTCTCATCTCGGGTTGCTGCGGCGGCCAGCAGAACTCCCGGCGGACTCCCGGCCGCGCTCGCGGCGTTCGGATCCGTCCCCAACCCGGCTGTCACCGCGGCGACGGGCCCGTCGGCCGCAAAGACGGTGCGGGCGGCTAGGGCGTTACGCGCAGCCAGCGTGCGGCCGTCAGTCCCCGCCGATCCGGCAGCGGCGATGAGCGTGGTGGTGAACGGTTTCCTCAGCTCGACGTCGAACTGGGTCTCCGGATTGCCCACCAACCCGGTCACCGAACTTCTGCAGGGCGCGCTGCTGTTGGTTCGCCGTGCGCTCACGGACCTGTTTCCAACGATGAATCCGGGGCAGACGACGGGGCAGACTTCGGGTACCACCGCCGCGTCGTATTTCACCGAGCAGGATCTGCGCGACTATCTGTTGGAGTTGGCGCAGGCGCAGTACGGCAGTCTTTTCGGCCAGACCGTACCGGTCTACGGCAACGGTGGCCCGTGGCTGGATTATTTCCTCAAGGCGGAAAGCGCAGTCCCGGCGCCCGGAATCACCTCGGATACCAACACCCAGGTCAATGGCGTCGATGAGGCGGATTTCGTCGAGACCGACGGCGAGTACCTGTACGTCGCCCACAACGGTCAGCTGTCGATCGTCGGCGCCGACCTGGCGGTGGCGTCCCAGTCATTGCTATCGGGAAATGTGGTCGGGGAGTTCCTCGCCGGCGATCGCCTGACCGTGATCACCGAATCCGGCTACGGCTGGTACGGACCGATGGTGCGGATGGCCTATGGCCCGTGGTGGTCGACGAATCCGCAGACGACGGTGACCGTCTATGACATCACCGATCGGACGGCCCCCACAATCGTGACCCAGACGATGTTCGATGGCGGGTTTCAGGACGCGCGAGCTGTCGACGGTGTGGTGTACGTGGTCCTTCAGCGCGGATTGAATCTTCCTGCGCCGCTTTACACAGACACTGCGGTGGAATCCGGGGTCGTCGCGCCCCTCGACGGTGAGGCCACCGCTGATCTGGTTCCCGCCCGCTGGGCGTGGGACCCGACCGTCACTGCATACCGCACCTACGAAACCTGGGATGAGTACGTCGCGCGGGTGGGTGACCAGATCGTTGACCTGTCACTGCCGCATGCCTACAGCGTTGATGCAGAGGGTAATTCGGTGGATCTCGGCCTGGTTGCCGGCGCCGAGGACATCGTGCGACCGCACACCGGTGATGCGCAGTCGGTGCTGACGCTGGTAACGATGGACTCGGCGGACACTTCGTCGGCGTCGGCCTTCGCCGACAGCGTGGGCGCCATGGTGGCTGCCGGTGGCAATGCGGTCTACATGACACATGACGCGATGTACGTGGGCACCACCGAATCCCACTACAGCGAGACGGGTTGGTTCAACGACACCCGAATCGATCGCTTCGCCATCGACGGAACGCAGGTCGCATGGCAGGCCAGCGGTGTTGTCTCGGGTGCCTTGATCAATCAGTTCGCGATGGATGAGCAGGGCGGTTACCTGCATGTCGCGACGCACACCACCGAATCTCAATTGGTTAACGACACCTGGAACACCCGCGACGACAACGGGGTGTACGTGCTGGACACCGTCGGCGACACCCTCGATCTGACGGGAAGTCTGACCGGCCTGGCCCCGGGCGAGCAGTTGTATGCGGCGAGGTTTGTCGGCGATACCGCCTACCTGGTCACCTTCTTGCAGACCGACCCGCTCTTCGCCGTCGACTTGAGTGATCCGGCCGCACCGAGCCTGCAGGGTGAACTCGTCATCCCTGGCTTCTCGAACTACCTGCAACCTGTCGGCGACGGCCTATTGATAGGTATCGGGCAGGAACGGGAGGCCGGCAGTTGGAACACCCATGTGCACGCGACGCTTTTTGACGTCAGCGATGGGACGAACCCGACCCAGATCACCCGGCAATTTCTGACTGACAACACCCAGTGGTCGTGGTCGGATGCACAGTTCGACCATCACGCGCTGCTGTACTCCGCTGAGGATGGAATCCTGGTGGTTCCGGTATTCGGCAGCGGATATGACGCCGAGTCCGGCACCTACAACTACGAGCAGCTACTGAAGGTCATGCGGGTCAGCGCCGGCGGGATCGAAGTGATCGGCGATATTCACACCGACCAGTCCGTGTTCCGGACCGTGCGCATCGGGGATGTGCTGTACGCGGTATCCGACACCTCGGTGACGGCATACAGTCTCAGCGATCTGAGCCAGATCGGAAGTAGCGCGGCGCCCGCTGTGGTCTAGCCTGAAGCGATAGGCATCGCTCTTGGCATAGATCCCCCTGAACTGGTCGCTTGGGCTCCATGTGACGGGCACGGCGAGGCGCGGGGGAAGGCGAAGGTCATCGGATGGAACTGATATCGCCGTTCGATGCAATGTTCCTGCTCGGCGAATCGCGCGAGCACCCCATGCATGTCGCCGGGTTGCAGGTATTCGAACCTCCCGAGGGCGCCGGATCGGATTACATCCGCGATATCTACCAAGAACTCGTTGTCCGCGAGGATGTCAGCCTGACCTTCCGGAAGCATCCCGCTGAACTCCTGGGCGGTATCGCCAACCTCGCGTGGGCCTTCGACCGCGATCTCGATCTCGAATACCATTTGCGCCGTTCGGCGCTGCCCTCACCCGGACGGGTCCGCGAGTTGTTGGAGTTGACGTCACGACTCCACGGCACCCTGCTGGATCGCCATCGTCCATTGTGGGAAAGCCACCTCGTCGAGGGTCTCAACGACGGTCGATTCGCTGTCTACACAAAAATCCATCATGCGCTCGTCGACGGAGTAAGTGCCATGCGCATGATGCGCCGCGCACTATCCACCGATCCGCACGACCACGAATTGCGGGTCCCCTGGGGTACGAATGATCGGCCGGCTGGCAAGAGCAAGCCTGGATCGTCGCGGCTGGGAGGTCTCGCGAGGATTGCCGAATCTATTGCTGGACTTGGCCCGTCGGCCTTCAACCTGGCTCGCAACGGCTTGATGGAACAGCAGTTGACTCTGCCATTCGGAGCGCCGAGGACGATCTTCAATGTTCCGATCGGTGGTGCGCGCCGCTGTGCGGCGCAGTCCTGGCCGATGCAACGGGTGATGGCGATCAAACAGGCCGCCGGGGTCACGGTCAACGACGTGGTGCTGGCCATGTGTGGCGGCGCTCTTCGCGCCTATCTGATCGAGCAGAATGCGCTGCCCGACAAACCGCTCATCGCGATGGTGCCGGTGAGCCTCCGTGACGATGCGAACTCCAGCGGCGGTAATCAGGTGGGAGCACTGCTGGCAAGCCTGGCCACGGATCTTGCGGATCCGCAAAAGCGTCTTGAGGTGGTGAGCTCATCTATGCGCAGCAATAAGGAGGTGTTCGCGCAGTTGCCCAAGCTTCAGCAGATGGCTCTGTCAGCTTTCAATGTTTCACCGTTACTGCTGAGTGCGCTCTCGCCCGCCTTGGGTTCCGCGTTGCCACCTTTCAATCTCGCGATTTCCAACGTCCCAGGGGCGCGGGAGCCGCTGTATTGGAACGGTGCTCGTCTGGATGGCAACTATCCATTCTCCATCGCCCTAGACGGCCAGGCTCTCAACATCACGATGTCCAACAATGCCGAGAACCTTGATTTTGGGCTGGTCGGTTGTCGACGCAGTGTGCCGAGCCTGCAGCGACTGCTCGGCCACCTCGATGACTCGCTTGCCGATCTTGAACGAGCGATCGGAACTGCGGTGAAAAAGGCCCCAGTGAAAAAGGCCCCAGTGAAAAAGGCCCCACTGAAAAAGGCCCCAGTGAAAAAGGTCGCCACACGCTCTAGGGACAGTTGACGTTGATCTCGAACGGCTTGGTGATCGGCTCCAGGGGGTTGGTCATATCGACTCCACTGGCGGTGCCGCTGATCCGGTAGGCGCTGCCTTGCTTGGTGGCGGACGCAGTCGCGCCGGGAACACCCTCCTGGAAAGCCAGGGCAACGCCGTTGACATTTCCCAGGGCGACGGAGGTCACGTCGGACGCATCCTCAGTCATAACGACGGCGATTCCGCTTGCGGCCCCGCCGATGGCGATGGTGAGGCTTCCGCCATTGGTCGCACAGACCACCTGGCCCTTGATGTCACTGACCTGGCCGTCAATGGTGACTTTCGCGGTACCGGTTGATGTCGACATCGAACCCGATGAGGCGGTCGCGACACTGCTGGGCGCGCTCGGCGTCTTCGTGCCGCTGGAACAGCCCGTCAGCCCGGCAACCAGAAGTGCGGTGCCCCCCGCGACGACAGCTAAACCGCGCATCATGGTCTCTCCTTCACGAATGTGAACCCACGTTGAGCCCCCTGAAACTCAGTATCTTCCCCGCTGGCCCGGATGGGAACACGGGGGTTGTATTCGTTTCTTGGTTAGATACCTTGCGTGACATCATCGTTCTTCACTCCCGTGGCCGATATGACGGGCGCCCGTGGGCGTAGTGGTGTCATCCACACACCGCACGGCGATATCCGCACCCCGGCATTCATCGCTGTCGGCACCAAGGCTTCGGTGAAGGCCGTCCTGCCGGAGACTATGCGCGAACTCGGGGCACAGGCAGTGCTCGCCAACGCGTACCACCTCTACCTGCAACCGGGCGCCGATATCGTCGCTGAAGCCGGCGGTCTCGGGTCATTCATGAACTGGCCGGGACCGACGTTCACTGACAGCGGTGGGTTTCAGGTCATGTCGTTGGGTTCCGGCTTCCGCAAGGTCCTGATGGAGGACCTCGACCGGGTGCAGGCGGATAATCTGATCGCCAAGGGTAAACAACGGCTATCCCACGTCGACGACGATGGCGTCACCTTCATCTCGCACCTGGACGGATCCACTCATCGGTTCACGCCCGAGGTTTCCATCGGGATCCAACATCAACTCGGCGCTGACATCATTTTCGCTTTTGACGAATTGACGACCCTCATGAATACCCGCTCCTACCAGGAAGAGTCGTTGGCTCGCACGCACGCGTGGGCCGAGCGTTGCCTGGCCGAACATCGTCGGCTCGCGACGGCTGAGGCGCCGTCACACCCGGCGCAGGCG
>CALQLM010000005.1 GCA_943331415.1 Bifidobacterium breve | reverse complement strand
GTATTAAGGCTTCCAGCGTCTATCAGTGACGTTGATCGTTCAGTAGTAGTGGCTTCGGCCGCCGACGGCGTGGCCCAGAGCCCCCAGGACCATGAACGCCACGCCGATCACCAGGAGCACGATCCCGATGGACCAGAGGATCGAAATCTTGAACACGAATCCGAGAATGAGAAGAATGATGCCGAGGGAGATCATGGCGCTTCCTTACAGTGTCGATCCGTTGATTCACTAGAAGTAGTCGACTCTTCGAGCCTGTTCTGACGCCACACCGTGCGCCAGTACGCCCCGAAATAGGTGAACACCGCCCCTGCGGTGAGCACGCCGAGGCCGATAGTGAGAGCGATGATCGGGATGACTGGCATATCAACTGCCGATCGCCACGATTGGAGTCTTGCGATTCCGGAGCTGACCGCAGCCAAGCCCTGTAGAGGCGATGATTGTGGAATATCGCGCTGGCCCCATCGGAAGCCTCCCTACCCCTAGATTTACCGACGTGTTTTCCTGCCGTCGCTTGGCGGCTAGTGCCAATAGACCTCTCGTTCGTGCGGGGTCCTTTGGCTCTTATGCATGCCAGACGTGGGAGTTAACGTCGTCGTGTGAGATAGCGGCCGCCCGAAGTCGAAATCCGCAAAGGTGCAGGGGCAGAAACTGTGGGTATTGAGAATAAGGCGCACAACAAGATTGACGAGATTGGTGGCAAGCTCAAGGAAGTTGTCGGAAAATTCACCGGCGACGAGAGCGCGGAAAATGAGGGGAAGCTCGACCAGATGAAGGCCGACCTCAAGGGCGCCGGCGAGAAGGTCAAGGACGCCTTCAAGGAGTAGTAGGCCGCGACCGGACGCCATCGGTAACCCACACTTGATGGGTCGTCCATTGTGCAGGAACGGCCGTCACGAAGTTCCGCTCGGGGGAGTCCAAGGAATCCGACGTGGCCGTGGCGGCCGTTCGTCTGCGTCTGTTCACGTGTGACGCGTGCCGAATCCGGGTGCTTTTCTAGTTGCAACGGTGGTCGTCGTATCCCGCCCGGAATCGGTTGCTTGATTCCCCGTCAGCCCATCGCTGCACTTCCGGACTGGGCGAAATCGCTTTGCCGGCCGGGTGGCGCAGTTTGGCCGCCAGGATCGCGGCTTCGCGCTTACTCATCGGGATCGGATCATTGTCGTTATCCCTGACCTGTTCAGGCGCATCAGTTTGTCCAGGGTCTTGGGTGCGGCCCGTCGATGGCCACTGCGTCTGTCCCCAGTGTCGGCCGTGCTTCCGTGTGTCAACAGAGCATTTAGACGGGCGTTAGCAGAGCCTTTCGACCCCTGCGAGGTCGCCGGAGTCGTCCGATTTCCCGCGACTTGTCGGTGCGCGCTGAAAGCATGGACGGTCCGTGGCGTCAGCAGCGTGTGCTGTTGGCCGGTAGGTGAGGGAGTTGATGGGCAGTGGGACGTAAACCGAGCGATGACTACGACCCTGGCGAGCCAGGCACATGGGGTGAGCCTCCGGAGTTGATCGACTTCGTGGAGGGGGACGATGACGATGACGATGACGACTGATCCTCATTCACTCGATCCCGCCCTGGCCCTACGCCGGTAACGGCAGGCTGTATACGGGCCATCGAACGGACTGGGGGACTGGCCGGCAGGCCCGACTTCTTACGGCACTGACGGAGCTAGGTTCGTCCGGACACGCCGCGACTCGCACGGGCAGTCGTCTGCCGGGCAACGGCCCATTGCGATCCCACTGACGACGTTTTGGCAACAGTTGTTTGACCTGTGCTTCCCGTAATCACCCCACAGGTAGCGCACGGTGCCGCGGAAGCGGCTCCGATCCCGGCTCCGAGCATTGCCGCGCCCGCGATCACGGCCGAGACGGCGATCCGTGTGGTCATAGCCGTGCCTACGGCCACGAGGCTCTGGCCCTTTGTGGTTGTCACTGGCGCTCCTCGTTGTTGTGCGTCTGCTGCTCGCCGCCGGCACCACCGGCACTGTTGAACGGCCCGCACACAACAGGCCCGCCACCGAAGAGGCAGCGGGCCTGTTGCGCTCCTCCGCGGTCTGTAAGTGTGACCGGTTTCAGCGACTACCCACAAAAACCACAGTTGTTACCCGTCTTGACGCCACCGACCAGGTTGCCGGCTGTGCCGCGGCCTGACTTGGCGGTCGTGTGCTGAGCATTGGCCGCCGGCCCGTGCGCCTTGGGTACAACAAGAGCTCCGGTGCAGTATCCGCCGCCGACGCCGAGTTGCCCGCACCCTGCGGCAGATGCAGCCCCGGCTCCGACAATCGCCGCGCCCGCGATCAAGGCTGATACCGCAATCCGTGTGGTCATTGCTTTGCCTGCGGCCACCAAGCTGCGGCCCCGAGTTGATGTCACTGGTGCTCCCCTTGTACGTCGATCCGATTTACGTTTTGTGGAAACGTATCCGGCGGGGGAAGGCCCAGGCATGAGTAAAACTACTCAACTTTGTCGGTCATTTTCGAGGAGCGCACTGGTCAATGAGCTTCGCGGCACTCCGGAATTCCGAACTTCTGGGCACAAGTGGGTCGTGGATCAGCTGATCGTCGGGAATCGTTCCGTCGTAGGCCCGCAGCACCCGCTCGATCACCTCGGTCCCGTCAGCATCGGAGTGCCGCTACTTGCGGGACAATTCGACGTTGAGGACCGTGGAATCGGCGGCATCTTTGGCTTCGATGTACTGGCCGAGAATCTTTCCATCGTTCATTCTCCCGGTGAAAAATCCGTCACCATCGGCAATCCGGATATCGCCGTCGACCCCGACCGCGCCGTTGAGAACTTCCTTTTGTGGACTCTCACCCGGGTCCTGGTACTCCTTGAAGCCGACGAAGGCCTGCCCCTCGGCCGCCTCGACTATCCACTGACTCTCGCCGCTTTCGTGTTTGCCCGCCTCGAAGCCGGCCGTCGTCACTGACCAGGTTCCGATTAGGTCCTTGGCGGCGGGAATCTTCGCCGAGGTTTCTGCCGCGCAACCACTGACGGCACCGACGGTGAGCAGGGCAGCGAGCGCGGTAATTTTCAGAATCGTCATCGGGCGTTGGGTTGTCGCGCCCGCGATCTCCGCTGACACCGCGATCGGGGTGGCCGTAGCCTTGCCTGCGGCCACGAAATTGCGGCCCTGAGTTGACGTCATTGATACTCCCCGATGTAGGTCGATCCGATTTACGTTTGGACGAAACGTAGCCGGTAGGAAATGGCCCAGGCATGAGTAGATCTACTCAATTACCGCCATAAGTCCGTGCGCCTAGTTTCGCGCTGATTGTGGGGCGGTGGATCGCATGCGCTAGGGCATCCTCGGAAAACATCTGATCGTCGGGGTCCCGTTGTAAGCCCGCAACACCCGATGGATCTCCGGCCACCCGGTGGAGGCAACCTATCCTCCACGCATCTTCCATTCGGTCTGGTTGAGCCCTCGGGAAAATACCCTGGCCTGCGGTTACGTGGTGCGCGATACTGGGATTGAACCAGTGACCTCTTCCGTGTCAGGGAAGCGCTCTCCCGCTGAGCTAATCGCGCTTGTCGTTCAATGGGAGGTGGAGACGGGAATCGAACCCGTGTGCACGGCTTTGCAGGCCGTTGCCTCACCACTCGGCCACTCCACCGTTGGGGTCTGATGCCTGTTTGCACCTTTCGAGCGGATGACGGGATTCGAACCCGCGACCCTCACCTTGGCAAGGTGATGCGCTACCAACTGCGCTACATCCGCAAACTACGGGCGAGATCGTCCCCCGTCGCGAGATTCGACAATAGTCCACCGACGCGAACCCGCACAAATCCGTGAGGGTGTTTGCCCTAGCAACCATATTTAGCCCGATTTTCCCCGCGTGCTAATCTTCGACCTCGGCAAGTCGCCGCCCGCTAGGGCGTGCCCGCCGGTCCCGTGGCTCAGTGGGAGAGCGTCCGCTTCACACGCGGAAGGTCGCTGGTTCGATCCCAGCCGGGACCACA
This sequence comes from Bifidobacterium breve, assembly GCA_943331415.1. Lineage (GTDB taxonomy): Bacteria > Actinomycetota > Actinomycetes > Mycobacteriales > Mycobacteriaceae > Mycobacterium. The sequence continues at coordinate 8,813 of CALQLM010000005.1, read as the reverse complement.
AAAACCCCTGCTAGATGCTAGGTTTGCGGCCTTGCGATGCAGCGCCGTCTCGGGTCGGGCGGCCTAGCCACGGACAGCCGCGACCAGCCATCAACACCGGCTTGGATTGGCGCTCGTTTCGCGGGCCCGCATCGGCATGCCGTCGATCACGTCATAGATCGCCTGAAGATCCGGGACGTCGGCGACGCGGAGTTTCTCACCGCCGTCTTTGCCGATCAACACCACGCTGAAGCTGTCGGTGCTGATCCCGAACTTTGACATCAACCGTTGTGCCTGGTTGGTGTCGAGAACGCGACCGTCGAGGGTGCTGGTGCCTTCGGCGAGGATTCGGCCAAGCACCATGTCGCGTTCCGCGAAGTCACATCGACTGGCCTCTATTCGGCGCATCGTTTCCACGAGCCGTGGATCGCTGTCCGTAGGCGCGAACAGCAGCAATGGCCGGCGTTCCCAAAGATAGTCGCTAAGTTCGGCGGCCATGGCCGGAGCCGGCCCGAGCGCAGCGGCACTGGTCACCAGAAAGACCACTGTCAGTGCGCCTCGGATGAAGTGCCGGGAAAGGAGATTCCTGACCATGAGGCCTCCGATTCTACCGGCTGGGCAGCATCCGCCATGTGGACGATCGCAGTTCCGCCGCCTCCGCTTCACGCGTCGAATCCCGCCGGTGTGATCCCATCCGGGACCACTCCCAGAAGCGCGTCGAGCACGATGGTCATGCTCGGTTGGAGACGAGTCTGGCCACAGCGCGTCAGCATCACCACGCCCACATAGTTCTGGAGCAATGCCCACGCGAGGTCGTCATGCGGCACCGTGAACTGATGCCCCTGGGCCGTGGCCCGCTCGATTGCCGCCAGCAGGGCCTCCCGGACCCGGGATGTGCCCCGGTCCACCGCGTCGCGAATGACTGGCACCGCGTACGACGACTGCTGGCTGGTGGTGGCGACGAGGCACCCGGGCGGTGTCTGGAGTTCGGCTATCAAGTCGAGGGTTCTGAGGAAGAACTGGCGGATGCCCAGGAGTGCATCGCTGGAGTCTTCGAGGTAACGGCGAACCCGGCCGTCCACTTCGCGGTCGACATAGCGGTCGATGGCCGCCGCGAGGAGTGCATCGCGCGAATGGAAGCGCCGGTAGATCGACGGCGCGCGGAGGTCGAGTGCGACTTCGAGGTCCCGAATAGTGATGGCGTCGCAGCCACGTTGCCAGGCCAGCAGATAGGTGGTGTCGAGCACGTCGGAGTCCGTCGTCTTCGCCGGTCTGCCCATCTGAATCACCTCCGCGACGGTTGAGTTGACAAATGATAGCAAATGCTACCAAACTGCGGTCTAGTCAACTTGTATCTCACCCATGGAGAGGCCACCGTGCACATTCTGCGCACCCCCGATAGCCGTTTCGAGAATCTGCCCGGTTGGTCTTACGCGCCGCACTATCTGGAGATCGCCGACGCCGAGACGGGGCAACACCTCCGAATGGCCTACGTGGACGAGGGCCCGCGCGACGGCGCGACGGTGTTGCTGCTGCACGGTGAGCCCAGTTGGTCCTACCTCTACCGGCACATGATTCCGGCACTCGTCGCCTCGGGACATCGAGTGCTGGCGCCGGATCTGATCGGTTTCGGTCGCTCCGATAAGCCGGCTGACCGCAACGACTACACCTACGAACGCCACGTCGCCTGGCTGAGCCAGTGGTTCACAGATGTTGATGCCAACGAGGTGACACTGTTCTGCCAGGACTGGGGTGGGCTGCTGGGTCTTCGCCTGGTGGCTGCGTTCCCGGAGCGCTTCGCCGGCGTGGTGGTCGCCAATACCGGACTGCCGGTCGGAACCGGGATCTCTGAGGGGTTCATGCAGTGGCTGGCGTTCAGCCAAAGCACTCCGGACCTGCCGATCGGACAAATCGTCAACGGCGGCACCGGGCGAAGCCTGAGCGCCGACGAAATCGCCGCCTACGACGCGCCATTCCCCGACGCGAGTTACAAAGGTGGCGCCTGCCAGTTCCCGACGCTGGTTCCGATCACACCCGAACACGGTTCCGTCGCAGAGAACAAGGCCGCGTGGGCCGTGCTCACCCAGTTCGGCAAGCCGTTCGTCACCGCCTTCAGCGATGCTGACCCGGTCACCGGAGGCGGCGACGTGCTGTTCCAGAAAATGATTCCCGGCGCGAAAGGCCAACCCCACGTCACGCTCAGCGGCGGGCACTTCCTCCAAGAGGACTGCCCAGACGAGATCGTGGCGGTCATCGAGGGCGTAGTGGCACGCAGTCGCACCTAAACCTGCTTCGGAACACCGCTCCTGAGAAGTTCATGGGTGGTAGGAGCGTTGGTCCTCAGCCATAAGCGCAGTAGGTGACGCCGGCGTGCGGGTTCGTCATGGTCGGTGTAGGCCTCGCGTGAATGCAGCACCGTGGTGTTGTTGAGCAGTTGGATATCGCCGGGTTCGAAGTGCATCCCGATATGGAACGCAGGATCATTGGCGATCGCCTCGGCCAGGGCCAGCGCGTCGCGTTGCTCCGCGGTCAGCCTGGGGGCCCCGGGGTGGCGCTGCGAGTCGCGGATGTACCAGGCGATGAAGAACAGTCGCGGGACGCCGTCGATGTCAATGATCGGCGGAAGTTCAAAGAATGGCGATTCCCCGGCGCTCTGTTCATCGTTGCGATCCCACGGCATCGGCCGGTACATGACATCGACGAGATCCGTTGCCTGGCGGAGCATCTCGTTGTAGACCGCGTGCGCGCTGACGATCTTGGATTCGCCACCCGAGCGTGCTGAGTGCAGGCACAGCAGCCCGACCAGATCGGAGCCGTCACTGTGGAAGTCCTGGCGTTGGCTGGTGCGATACTTGCGCACTCCGGGTGCCGGTGGCAGCCGTTCGTCTCGGATATGGGTGAGCACATTGGCGTCGCGGTCCTGGCCGACGGGTTCACCAAGCAGGGTGCCAAGGCCCAGATAGCCGCGCTTGATCTGCGCTTCGGATAGCGCGTCGATCGGAAAGTTCCGCAGCCGAACAAACCCGGGACCACTGTTGAGCAGCACGGCCCAACGTGGGGTCATCGCTTCGAAATGTGACGCCAGATCGGCGCTATCCCCGCCGCGTGCGTAATCGATGAGTGCTTGGCCGTCATCGGGGGAGAAGTCGAAAGACCATGCGCTTTCATCGGGGAAGTCCGCTGGGGTCCACACCGAAGGAGCAGGTGTTGGCACCGGTGATCGGGACATCAGGCCTCCTCGAACTCTGACTATCATATTGAGCGCTCTAGGGAAATTCCTCGGAGGCGAGAGGATCTGGGTGCGTCGCGATGAAGTCAGTCGTTCAGTTCTCCACCGGCAACGTGGGACGCCATGCGTTGCGGTTGATCATCGAACACCCCGATCTGCGCCTCGTGGGCCTGCACGCGCACGGCGCGGACAAGATAGGCCGCGATGCGGCCGACCTGTGTGGCCTTGATGAGCCGACCGGGATCATCGCCACGGACGATTTCGACGCACTGCTGGCCCTAAGCCCTGACTGTGTGCTCTACACCTCGCAGGCTGAGACGCGCCCGACGGCGGCCATCGAGGAGATCTCTCAGTTTCTGCGGGCGGGTATCAACGTCGTGGGTACCTCGATGGTGTGGCTGGTCTCACCTCACCACGCCGACGAGTGGCTACAAGAACCGCTGAGCGCGGCGTGTCGTGAGGGTGGCGCCTCGCTGTACATCAACGGCGTCGACCCCGGGTTTTCTGGAGACACCCTGGTCTACACAGCATTGACTCTCGCCGGGCACGCCACCGGGATCACCGTCTCGGAGATCTGCGACTACGGCAGCTATGACGATGCCGAATTCACCGGTGTGAGTTTCGGTTTCGGCACCACCCCGGATCACCGCCCGATCATGTTTGTTCCCGGTGTGCTCACCTCGCTGTGGGGCGGACAGGTGCGTTCACTGGCCGACATGCTCGGTGTCACTCTCGATGACGTTCGGGAGAGCCACGAGAGTTGGGTGACGCCGGAAACCATCACCTGCACGATGATGACGGTCGATCCGGGCCGGGTGGCCGCGGTGCGCTTCGCCGTCGACGGGATGCGTGATGGCGAAGCGGTGATCACCGTCGAACACGTCAACCGGCTCACACCCGCCGCAGCCCCGCACTGGCCGTATCCGCCCGACGGTCGGCTGGGAGTGCACCGCGCGGTGGTGCGCGGAAACCCCGGGATTGAGATCAACACCCATCTGGGACTCGGCGGCATCGACCACAACCAGGCCGGCGTCATCTCCACGGCCGCGCGTGCGGTCAACGCAATCGATGCCGTCTGCGATGCACCGCCGGGACTTCTCGGCGCACAGGATCTGCCGGCGGCATACGCCCGCACTGTGATGTGGTGACCTGAGCCGGGTGGCATCCACGATCGACCCCGGCGTCCCGATGCGGCAGCGGCGCGTCCATGAGCACGGTCGGTGCCGGGATTTAGAAACTCGCCGCGCGTCTCTCCGCTACACCGCGTTCAGATAGCGCGTCGTGACGATTCGCTGCGCTACCGATAAGACGGGCGTGCCCAGTCGGCTCCACCAGGTGGCGGGCCGGGAGAACGCCACGACGTCGCTATAAACGCCGTCATCGCTCGGGTTGTAGTGCACCCCGAACATCTCCTCGCCGGACACCGCGTGCCCGGGCAGGCTGCCGTAGGCGAAACCGCGTCGGTTCGGCCCTTCGGTCACGTACACCACCCGGCACGGTGCGACGAACGGCCCGAGCTGGCCGAGCACATCGGTTCCGACCTGCGCCACCTCGGTGGTGGCGGTGACTCGCAACCCGGCCCCGCGCAGCATGCCGTAGCGCATCACCGACTCGGCGGCCTGGTCGAAGCGGTCGCGACCGGTCCCGATCCGGCGCGACAGACGGACCTGGTTGTACCCCGCGGGAAGGGTCGCCGCCGTCGACCCCACTTCGGGGTAGGTCAACGCCAAGTCGGCCAGATCGCTCAACTGCATGCCCTCACCTTGCCACTACCGCACGTACCCTCAAGGGCAACAACCCACACAAATACGGTGACCCCATGACAGATGAGACGACCGCGGCCGACCCGCCGCAGCGACGCGGGATAAAACACCGCTGGTCGCTGCACCGCGACCGGTTGCGGGAGCGGCCCATGGCCGACTTCTCCTACCGGGTCGCGGTGGCCGTTGTCGGGCTGAGCGTGTTGTTTGTCGGCATCGCGGCGATTCCCTATCCGGGACCCGGGTGGGCGATCGTGTTCCTCGGTCTGGCGATCCTGGCCACCGAGTTCTATTGGGCGCACCGCACGCTGACGTTCACCCGGCGGCGCTATGACACCGCGATGACCTGGTTCCGCGAACGTCCCTGGTGGGTTCAGGCCTGTGGCGCGGTGTTCACCGCGGCCGTCGTGGTGGCCACCCTCTGGCTGTTCGGGGCGATCGCGTGGTCGGCACGGCTGTTCGGCCTCGAACACCCGATGCTGCGCAGCCCGATCGGCCTCGGAGCCTGATCAGAGGCCTCGATAGCATGATGACGATCGCCGCCGACCCGGTGCGCTGGTCATGGCCGTCCCGAGGCACAGGAAAAGAGTCCACTGATGAGCGCGCCTGCACACCCAGCCCCGTCCGGCCTGCTCCGGGTCGCGGCCGGGACCACGGCGGGAGCCGCCGTGCGCGACGCCGGACTGCCCGGTCGGGGTGAACCCGCCGCGATCGTGGTGGTCCGTGACGCCGCCGGCACGCTGCGCGACCTCAGTTGGGCGCCGGAGTCCGACGCCGAGGTGACACCGGTGGCAGCCGACACCGACGAGGGTCGCAGTGTGATCCGGCATTCGGCCGCCCACGTCCTCGCCCAGGCCGTGCAGGAGTTGTTCCCGGCCGCCAAGCTGGGAATCGGCCCGCCGATTACCGACGGTTTCTACTACGACTTCGACGTACCGGAAGCGTTCACGCCGGAGGACCTCGAGAAGCTCGAGAAGCGCATGAAGGTCATCATCAAGGATGGTCAGCTGTTCTCCCGGCGGGTGTATGAGTCTAAAGATCAGGCCCGCGCCGAGTTGGCCGGCGAGCCCTACAAACTCGAACTGGTCGACGACAAATCCGGCGACCCGGACGTGATGGAGGTCGGTGGCGACGAGCTGACCGCCTACGACAACCTCAATCCGCGCACCCGGGAACGTATCTGGGGTGATCTGTGTCGCGGACCGCACGCCCCGACCACCAAATACATTCCGGCGTTCAAGCTGACCAGAAGCTCGGCCGCATACTGGCGCGGCAATCAGAACAATGCGAGCCTGCAGCGAATTTATGGAACCGCGTGGGAATCGCAGGAGGCGCTGGATCGCCACCTCGAACTGCTGGAGGAGGCCCAGAAGCGCGACCACCGCCGCCTTGGTGTCGAACTCGACCTGTTCAGTTTCCCCGACGAATTGGGGTCGGGGCTGCCGGTGTTTCACCCCAAGGGCGGCATTGTGCGCCGGGAGTTGGAGGAGTACTCGAGGCGCAAGCACATCGAGGCCGGCTACGAGTTCGTCAACACCCCGCACATCACCAAGGAGCAGCTCTACATCACCTCGGGCCACCTGGAGTGGTACGCCGAAGGCATGTTCCCGCCCATGCACATCGACGCCGAGTACGCCGATGACGGCACACTGCGTAAGCCCGGGCAGGACTACTACCTCAAGCCGATGAACTGCCCCATGCACCATCTGATCTACCGGTCGCGGGGCCGGTCCTACCGGGAACTTCCTTTGCGGCTCTTCGAATTCGGCACGGTGTACCGCTATGAGAAGTCCGGTGTGATCCACGGACTGACCCGCGTGCGCGGTATGACCCAGGATGACTCGCATATCTACTGCACCCGTGAGCAGATGCGCGACGAATTGGCCTCCCTGCTGCGTTTCGTACTGGAACTTCTCGGCGACTACGGCCTCAATGACTTCTATCTTGAGTTGTCCACCAAGGACCCGGAGAAATACGTCGGCTCCGACGAGATGTGGGAGGAGGCCACCGAGACGCTGCGGGAAGTCGCCGAATCCAGCGGACTGGCGCTCGTTCCAGACCCGGGTGGCGCGGCCTTCTACGGACCCAAGATCTCGGTACAGGTGCGTGACGCGCTGGGGCGCAGCTGGCAGATGTCCACCATCCAGCTGGACTTCAACATGCCGGAGCGATTTGAACTCGAGTACACCGCCGCCGACGGTAGCCGCAAGCGTCCGGTGTTGATCCACCGAGCGTTGTTCGGGTCGATCGAGCGTTTCTTTGGCATCCTCACCGAGCATTACGCCGGTGCCTTCCCGGCTTGGTTGGCCCCGGTTCAGGTGGTGGGGATCCCGGTGGCCGATGAACACGTCAGTTACCTCAACGATGTTGCTGCAGAACTCAAATCGCACGGGGTGCGCGTCGAGGTCGACTCCAGCGATGACCGGATGGCGAAGAAGATCGTCAACCACACCAATCAGAAGGTGCCGTTCATGCTTCTGGCCGGCGACCGGGATGTGGAAGCGGGTGCGGTGAGTTTCCGTTTCGCCGACCGCAGTCAGATCAACGGTGTACCCCGTGAGCAGGCGATTGCCGCGATCGGGAATTGGATCGCCGACCGTGAGAACGCGGTTCCGAACGCCGACACGATGAAGGTCCGCGGTGACTGACCCGATCACTGATCGGGGCGCGGGGGACCCGGATCGCCTGCAGCGGCTGTGGACTCCGCACCGGATGAGCTATATCGCGGAGTCTCCGGTGCGCCGCGACCCATCACAACCCAATCAGCCCTTCACCGAAATCCCCACACTGTCCGATGAGGACGGCCTGGTGATCGCCCGCGGGGACTTGGTCTACGCGGTACTGAACTTGTATCCGTACAACCCGGGACACCTCATGGTGGTGCCCTATCGCCGGGTCTCGGAGCTCGAAGATCTTTCCGAGGCGGAGACCGCGGAGCTGATGATGTTCGTGCAGAGGGCGATTCGGGTGATGAAGGCGGTGTCGCGACCGGACGGATTCAATGTCGGCCTGAACCTTGGTAAGTCGGCCGGCGGTTCACTGGCCGATCATCTCCACATGCATGTGGTACCCCGGTGGGCGGGTGATGCCAACTTCATCACCATTGTCGGTGAAACCAAGGTGGTCCCGCAGTTGTTGCGCGACACCCGTGTGCTGCTGGCCGACGAGTGGGCGCGTCAGCCGTGAGCGACTTCTATCTGATGACGCGCGCCGCGTACACCAAGCTGAGCGCCCCGCTGGCAAAAGCGGCGTTACGGGTTGGTCTGACTCCCGACACGGTCACCATCATCGGCACCGCGGGCTCGGTGCTGGCAGCGCTCATCCTTTTTCCCGCCGGGCAACTGTTCGCGGGCTGGCTGGTGATCTGGTTCTTCGTCCTGGCAGACATGCTCGACGGCGCGATGGCCCGGGAACGCGGCGGCGGCACCCGATTCGGCTCGGTACTCGATGCGACGTGTGACCGGATCAGTGACGGTGCGATTTTCTGTGGGCTGCTGTGGTGGGCTGCGTACGGATTGCGCAGTTCGTCGCTGGTGGTAGCCACCCTGATCTGTCTGGTCACATCCCAGGTCATCTCCTACATCAAGGCTCGTGCCGAGGCCAGTGGGCTGAACGGCGGCGGCGGGTTGATCGAGCGCCCGGAACGCTTGATCATCGTGCTGTTGGGAGCGGGCCTTTCCGACCTGCCGGGCTATCCCATCCCGATGGCGCTGCACGTGGCCATGTGGCTGCTGGCCGTGGCCAGTCTGGTGACCGTGGGGCAGCGACTGCACACCGTGCGAAGTTCACCCGGAGCGGTGGACTTGATCGAACAACCCGGCGGCGATACCGCAAGCGGCGCGCAG
>CALQLM010000004.1 GCA_943331415.1 Bifidobacterium breve | reverse complement strand
CGCCTTCACCACCTCGCCGTAGGTCGGATCTGGTTTTCCGATTACGGCGGCTTCGGCAACGGCGGGGTGGTCGGTGAGGACGTTCTCCACCTCAAACGGCCCGATCAGGTGGCCCGAGGCCTTGATGACGTCATCGGCGCGGCCGACGAACCAGAGATACCCGTCTGCATCTCGCTTAACCAGGTCGCCGGACAGGTAGAGACCGTCGGAGAAGCATCTGCGATAGCGCTCATCTTGATTGAGGTAGCCCCGGAACATCGACGGCCACCCGAGGCGCAGGGCCAGTTCGCCTTCGATGTCGGGTTCGTCAATGACGTGGATCTCACCGGTATCGGGATTGTGGTCGACGATGACGGCGTCCACGCCGGGCAGGGGGCGGCCCATCGAACCGGGCTTGATGTCGAAGGCCGGGGTGTTTGCCACCATGATCCCGCCGGTTTCGGTCTGCCACCAGTTGTCGTGAATCGGCAGTCCCAGAACACGTTTACCCCACCACACCGCTTCGGCGTTCAGTGGTTCGCCGACACTGGCGATGAACCGCAGCTTCGGGAAGTGGTACGCCGCCGGCAACTCGGTGCCGGCCTTGATCAGCATCCGGATGGCGGTCGGTGCGGTGTACCAGACGGTGACGCCCTCGTCCTGCAGGATGCGATACCACCGCTGCGCATCGAACTCCGCTTCGTCGATGATCGATGTCACTCCGTGGAGCAGTGGCGAGATGATGCCGTAGGAGGTTCCGGTTACCCAGCCGGGATCAGCTGTGCACCAATAGATGTCATCGTCATGCAGGTCCAGGGCGTAGCGGCCGGTGATGTAGTGCATGGCCACTGCGCCATGGACGTGCTGAGCGCCCTTCGGGGTTCCGGTGGTGCCGCTGGTGAAGTGCAGTAGCGACAGGTCATCGGCGGCGGTGGGCTCGATCGGGGCGATATCGTCGGCGGTGTCCATCAGGCGTTGGAAATCGTGTGTTCCGTCGATCTCGTCGACACCCGGCTCGGCGACAATCAGGATGTGCCGGACCGACGGCAACTGGTCGCGAATCGTGGCGATCTTGCGTTTGTAGATCGCCGCGGTGGTGACCAGCACGTCGGCTGAGCCGATGTTGACCCGGGTGGCGATCGGCTCGGGGCCGAACGCGGAGAACAGCGGCGAGACGATGCTGCCGTTGCGGAGCGCGCCGAGCATGCTGATGTAGAGCTCGGGAACCCGGCCCATGATGACGAAGACCTTGTCGCCCTTGCCGATTCCCAGGCCGCGCAACACATTGGTGAACTTCCGGGTCAACCGACCCAACTCGGCATAGCTGATGTCCTGGGCGGTCAGCGTGTCCGATCCCGGCGTGTCCGCGATGAAGCGCAGGGCGGTTCGCCCTGACTTCGGTCCGTTGGCGTGGCGGTCCACGGCGGCGTAGGCGATGTTGCAGCCCGGCTGATCGCCCGGCCCACTCATTCCGTCGCACAGACCGGGAAGTGCCGACCAGGTGAATGACGAGCGGGTCTGCTCGTAATTGTCGAGGTTTGGTGTGACCTTCAGGTCACAGGAATCCTTGTGAATGATCGTGTCGTTGTTCATTGCCGCCCTCTTTCACAGATGCGGCGGGTCGAGTACGCCGTCCCGCCGAGCGCGGGGGAAGTTCGCCATGACCCGCTCGATCACCGCGCCGTAGGCGGCCCCGTCGTTGAGGACGTCGTGGCGGTTCAGATGGCGCAAATATGCGTCGATACGGCGTTCCAGTGCCCAGTCCCAGTAGTCACGCCGGGTGTACTGCGAGCACAGGAACTGCCACGCGATGGCCTCGATCTCCTCGGCCGCAACGGCTTTGGTCATTCCCGTTCCCCCAGTCCCTTGCCCCTGTGATGTTCATCGCATCACCTGCTCTGCGGGAAGGGACGAAAGTCACCCGATGTAGTGCCGGCAGGCCTCAGCCTTTCCCCGGACCGCAGAGGGGTCTAGAGAGCGTGAATTCCCTTGTACGCCACGACGAGACCGATCAGGATGAGGATCACCCCGATCAGAGCGGCGTGGTTCTTCTCCATCCAGTTCTTGAGCCTGTCCAGTGGTTCGTCGAGTCGCTGGCCGGCGACCAGGTAGCCCAGCACCGGAAGGGCGACCGACGACACCGCGATGGCGGTGAAGGCCGCCACCGAGGCCCAGGTCTGGGTGGCACCCAGGTGCGCGGTGCCGATCACCGCTCCGGCGGCGGCGCACATGAACAGGACCTTGGGGTTGGCCACCGTCAGCACCGCGGCGGTGATGAACGCCCGGCGCGGTCCGATCGAGGTCAACGATGTCATCCACCCCGGTGCCGCCGCCGGACGGTTTCGCGTCAGCCAGCGGTACAGACCCCAGGCGACCAGCCCGATGCCGATGGCGATACGCACGTAGGCCGTCCACTCGGGGGAGTTGCCCGCGGCGGCGGTGAGGTCTGACGCGCCGACGAAGGCCGCGGTGACGATGGCGATGCCGAGCACCCAGCCCGCCAGGAAGGCCGCACTCGTCGGCCGCGGCCGCGGTGTGTGCAGGACCAGGATGCCCGGGATGATCGAGAACGGTGAGAACGCGATGACCAGTGCCAGCGGTATTAACTCGGCGACGTCGGAGCCCGGATTGCCCACCTCGGAAACCTAGCCTGGTGCCCGGCGCAGGGTCCACGCCGGCACCCAGTGCGTCACCTCGCGGCTGTCGATGCCAAAGCTGATCCCGTAGGTGACCAGTCCCCACCAGTCGCCTTGTTCGCACAAGCCCCAGCAACTGAGGCGGCCCGGAACTATTCGGTGCATCTGGAGACCGTGCGGGTGGTAGCGACCGGTCCGATGTGGCGCCCGGGGAAACAGGACGGCCAGATCCACCAGCACCCGCACCGGTGGCCGCAGTGGGCGTAACGGCGGACGCACCGGCTGGCCGTTGTAGCCGATCGCCGCGAGATCGCCCGTCGCCCCCTCCGCCATGTATCGATCATATGTTCGAATGAGCGATCCTGAACAGATGGCCGAAGGCCCTATCCTGATCCTGGGATAATTCAGTAAACTTGAGCGGAACAGACTCAAGGCTGTCGGTGTTGTAATCCTCGACAAGATCTAAGAAGTGAGAAGGAGGTGTCGTGGACTCGTTCAACCCGACCACGAAGACCCAGGCGGCTCTGACCGCCGCATTGCAGGCCGCCAGTGCGGCCGGCAACCCCGAGATCAGGCCCGCACACCTGTTGCTGGCACTGCTCAACCAGACCGACGGCATCGCCGGCCCCTTGCTTGAGGCGGTCGGGGTCAATCCTGCGACCATTCGCGCCGAGGCACAGGGTCTGGCTGATCGGCTTCCGTCGTCCAGTGGCGCGACCTCGCAGCCACAGTTATCCCGGGAGTCCCTGGCGGCGATCAATGCCGCCCAGCAACTGGCCACCGAGATGGACGACGAATACGTCTCCACCGAGCACCTGATGGTCGGTCTGGCCACCGGTGACTCCGATGTCGCCAAGTTGCTCACTGGCGCCGGCGCGTCCCCGCAGGCACTGCGCGATGCGTTCGTGAAGGTCCGCGGCAGTGGGCGGGTCACCAGCGCGGATCCCGAGGCGACCTACCAGGCGTTGGAGAAGTACTCCACCGACCTCACCGCCCGCGCCCGCGAAGGCAAACTCGACCCGGTTATCGGCCGCGATAACGAGATTCGTCGCGTGATCCAGGTGCTGAGCCGTCGCACCAAGAACAACCCGGTGCTCATCGGTGAGCCCGGTGTCGGTAAGACCGCGATCGTCGAGGGTTTGGCCCAGCGCATCATCGACGGCGATGTGCCGGAGAGCCTGCGCGACAAGACCGTCGTCTCTCTCGACATGGGGTCCATGGTGGCCGGTGCGAAGTATCGCGGTGAGTTCGAGGAACGCCTCAAGGCCGTCCTCGACGACATCAAGAACTCGGCCGGGCAGATCATCACCTTCATCGACGAACTGCACACGATCGTGGGTGCGGGTGCCACCGGTGAGGGTGCAATGGATGCCGGCAACATGATCAAGCCGATGCTCGCCCGCGGCGAGCTGAGGATGGTCGGCGCCACCACGCTCGAGGAGTACCGCAAGTACATCGAGAAGGACGCCGCGTTAGAACGTCGTTTCCAGCAGGTGTTCGTGGGCGAGCCGTCGGTGGAGGACACCGTGGGCATTCTGCGTGGTCTGAAGGACCGCTACGAAGTGCATCATGGCGTGCGGATCACCGACTCCGCACTGGTGGCCGCTGCCACCCTGTCGGACCGCTACATCACCAGCCGGTTCCTGCCGGATAAGGCCATCGACCTCGTCGACGAGGCCGGGTCGAGGCTGCGGATGGAGATCGACTCCCGTCCCGTCGAGATCGACGAGGTGGAACGCCTGGTGCGACGCCTCGAGATCGAGGAGATGGCGCTCGAGAAGGAAGAGGACGCCGCGTCGGCGGAACGGCTGGAGAAGTTGCGCGCCGAACTGGCCGATCAGAAGGAGAAGCTGGCCGAACTCACGACTCGTTGGCAGAACGAGAAGAACGCCATCGACATCGTCCGCGATCTCAAGGAACAGTTGGAGACCCTGCGTGGGGAATCCGAGCGCGCCGAGCGTGACGGCGATCTGGCCAAGGCCGCTGAATTGCGTTACGGGCGCATCCCGGAGATCGAGAAGCAACTTGACGCCGCGCTTCCGCAGGCCGAAGCCCAGGCGAACGTCATGCTCAAAGAAGAGGTCGGACCCGATGACATCGCCGATGTGGTGGCGGCGTGGACGGGTATTCCGGCCGGCCGGCTCTTGGAGGGCGAAACCGCCAAGCTGCTGCGGATGGAAGATGAACTCGGCAGGCGGGTCGTCGGTCAGCGCAAGGCCGTGCAGGCCGTTTCGGATGCGGTGCGCCGCAGCCGGGCCGGTGTGGCCGACCCCAACCGGCCCACGGGTTCGTTTCTGTTCCTGGGCCCCACCGGCGTCGGCAAGACCGAGCTGGCCAAGGCGCTGGCCGACTTCTTGTTTGACGACGAGCGGGCGATGGTCCGCATCGACATGAGCGAGTACGGCGAGAAGCACTCCGTCGCGCGTCTTGTCGGTGCTCCTCCGGGCTACATCGGTTACGACCAGGGTGGCCAGCTCACCGAGGCGGTGCGCCGTCGTCCCTACACCGTGGTGTTGTTCGACGAGGTCGAGAAGGCCCACCCGGATGTGTTCGACGTGCTGCTGCAGGTGCTCGACGAAGGACGGCTGACTGATGGCCAGGGCCGGACAGTGGACTTCCGCAACACCATCCTCATCCTCACCTCCAACCTGGGGTCCGGCGGTAGCGAGGATCAGGTGATGGCGGCGGTGCGGTCGGCGTTCAAGCCCGAGTTCATCAACCGTCTTGACGATGTGCTGATCTTCGAGGGCCTCAAGCCCGACGAACTGGTCCAGATCGTCGATATTCAGCTGGCCCAGCTGCAGAAGCGACTGGCTCAGCGTCGCCTGGATCTGCAGGTGTCGCTGGCGGCCAAGGAATGGCTGGCCGAGCGCGGATTCGACCCGGTCTACGGTGCCCGACCACTGCGCAGACTGGTTCAGCAGGCCATTGGTGATCAACTTGCCAAGCTGCTGCTGGCCGGCGAGGTGCATGACGGTGACGTGGTGGATGTCAATGTGGCGCCGGATGGCGAAGGCCTGATCCTGGGCTGATTTCGTCCCGTCACGGACAATGGTGACCCTGTTGTGATCTGCGGGGCCTCTCGGTGAACGCCGGTGAACCGTTACGCTACGACTAATGGTCCCGTTTTGGTTCACGCTGTCCGCACTCTGTTTCGTGGGTGCGGCGGTATTGCTGTACATCGATATCGGGCGACGCCGTGGGCTTGGCCGGCGCCGCAAGTCGTGGGCGCGTTCACACGGGTTCGATTACGAGCAGGAGTCCACCGAGATCGTCGACCGCTGGAAGCGCGGTGTGATGTCGACCGTCGGTGAGGTCAGTGCCCGCAATGTGGTGCTCGGCCAGATCCGCGGCGAAGCGGTGTATGTGTTCGATCTTGAGGATGTTGCGACCGTGGTGGCGTTGCACCGCAAGATCGGCACCAACGTCATCATGGATCTACGACTCAAGGGCCTCAAGGAACCGCGGGAGAACGACGTCTGGTTGCTCGGAGCGATCGGTCCCCGAATGGTCTACTCCAACAATCTCGACGCCGCCCGCCGTGCCTGCGATCGCCGAATGGTGACCTTCGCCCACACCGCTCCGGACTGCGCCGAGATCATGTGGAACGAGGAGAACTGGACGCTGGTGGCCATGCCGATATCGGCCACCCGAGCCCAATGGGACGAAGGTCTTCGAACAGTGCGCCAATTCAACGACCTGCTGCGTGTGCTGCCGCCCATCCCGGCACAGGCCGCTGCCGCACAGTCGGCCGCCCGACGCAATGCCGCACCGAGTCGCCCGCAGGCACTTCCCCAGGGGCGCAGCGACGCTCCGCCTATCCTGCAGCCACGCACCGGTACCCAGGCACCCAACTACCAACTGTGACCCCTCCCGCGGGCCGATAGGGTGATGGGGTCCAGCCTCGGGCTGGGGAGAATAGGACGACGCCGTGACCGCACCTGAGCTCAACGCCACCGACCGCACCGAACTCGCCGGTCTGGTTCGTCAGCTGTCGGTGGTGTTCGGCCGCGTCACGTTGTCCTCCGGTAAAGAGGCTGACTACTACGTTGATCTGCGCCGGGCGACGCTGCACCATCAGGCCGCCCCACTGATCGGCGGTCTGATGCGTGAACTCACCGCGGACTGGGACTACGCGGCGGTCGGCGGGTTGACCCTCGGCGCAGATCCGGTGGCGACCGCGATCATGCATGCGCCGGGTCGGCCTATTGATTGCTTCGTGGTGCGCAAAGCCGTGAAAACCCATGGGTTGCAACGTCTTATCGAAGGAACAGACGTAGCCGGCAAGCGGGTTCTGGTGGTCGAGGACACCAGCACCACCGGCGGTTCGGCGTTGACGGCGGTGCGCGCCGTGCGCGACGCCGGTGCCACGGTCATCGGCGTGGCAACCGTTGTGGACAGGGCCACCGGCGCGGCCGCGGCGATCGAGGCTGAGGGCGTGCCCTATCGCAGCATTCTCGGGCTTGCCGAACTCGACCTGCCGGAGCAGTGACCAAACGGGCCCGGGGGCACGAGTTCCCGGAGCCGGACGAGCACCCGGAATCGAATATCGACTGGGACGAGGTCGTCGACATCATCTGCGTGGGCACTGATCCCGGCCCGGCGGCACAGGCGATTTCCGGTGTCCAGTGCGGACGGCAGGTTCTTGCCCTCGCGCGACCGCAGAGCTGGGACCCCGAGACTGCTGCCTATATCGCCGAGATGGCCGCCGACCTTTCGCCCGCGGAATCGGCTTTGCCACCCCAGGTGGCCCGTGCCCGGCCGGTGATCGCCGAGCCCGCTCGTGGACGTGTGCTCGACACGTTCGTCGGCGCGCACCTTCATGACTGGGCGGCGCAATGTTGGGCAACACCCCTCGGTGTTCTCTACACCGATGTCTTCGGTATCGACACCACGCGGATGTGCACCGACGACGGGCGGCAGATCGACGCCGTGCTACTCGGCACCTATCCCTCGGACGCCGACCGCAGCTGTCGGGCACTGTCGGAATGGTTGAGCGAGCAGGCGCGCGAACATCGCGTCCACCCCGACCCCGATGTCAGTCTGCGCCGACTCATCATCGAGTTCGGCCGGGTGGCCGGCGCTGAACTCGCCACCGACTCGGGACCGCTATTGGTGCGTGCGCTGGACGGGGTGGCGCTACCGGTGGGTTCATCCGACACGGACTGCGCGCTTCACTCAGAACTGGGTGACGCGGACTTCGAGGTTGCGATCGTCGGCCTTCCGGCGGCCCGGTTCGGCAGAGTCGAGTTGTTGATCACGGACTAGTGCGATGTGGGGCCGTCGAGACGAAACGACCGAAACCGTGAGCTCGACTCCCCGGACGGATTCGGTCCGTAGATGGCCAGCATGCGCGCGTATCCCTGAGCCAGATAGCGGCCGAGATGGCCGCCCCGAACCACCGCCGCATCTCCGGGGTGCAGGGTCACCGACGTTCCCTCGGTCTCGATGACGAGTTCGCCGGCCAACAGATAGGTGGTCTCGTCGTGGGGGTGCAGGTCTTCCCACCCCTCACCTTCGAGTTCCCACTCGTGGATCGCGACATCGGTCCACGCCGCTCCGGGGTGATCCGTCGGATGGTCCGTGAGTGTCTCGCAGCCGGATCGGCGGCCGTCGGAGTGGGGTTTCAAGATCACCCGCGGGTAGTGAACAAGTGCCGGTTGCCTGCCACCGCTGTCATCCGGGCCCATCGGACCGAGGCTACCCTTCCTCCATGCTGACAGAGGGCCCAATGCCGACAGATGGCCCCGAGCCCGGTCCCACCGAATGGGCCACGGAGGGACCCGGTGTCGGCCCCTGGCTCAGCACCCAGCCGGGACCGCTCCCGGATGACGTGCGCTACGACCCCGAGTTGCTGGAACACGGTGATGCCCGCAACGTCGTTGACGCGTATCGCTATTGGCGGCGGGAGGCGATCATTGCCGATATCGATTCTCGTCGACACCCGCTCCATGTGGCGATCGAGAACTTCGGTAATGACGCCAATATCGGAGCGGTGGTTCGCACCGCCAACGCCTTCGCCGTCGACACCGTCCACATCGTCGGCCGCCGCCGCTGGAACCGCCGCGGCGCCATGGTGACCGATCGCTATCAGCGGCTGGCCCATCACGACACCACCGAGGACCTGTTGTCGTTCGCGCGTGACGCCGGCATCACCGTGGTCGCTGTCGATAACGTCGCCGGCGCGGTGCGACTCGAGGAGACCGCCCTGCCGCGGGACTGTCTGCTGGTGTTCGGTCAGGAGGGACCGGGCATCTCCGACGCAGCCCGATCCGGTGCCGCATTCACGGTTTCGATCGCCCAGTTCGGTTCCACCCGCAGCATCAATGCCGGCGCTGCCGCCGGTATCGCCATGCACGCCTGGATCCGGCAGTGGGCCGACCTTTCCCACGCCTGGTAGGGCAGGATTGCCGTCGTGGATCAGCAATGGACGAACCGGGCGGCCAGCGCCGAGGCCGCCATCGCCAAGCGGCACCTTCGACGGCTCTGGCAACTGCCCGCGACCCAGCTCGGTGTGGTCGGTTGGCCCGCCACCCGCAAAGACCTGGCCTTCGGAACCTGGCACTACTGGTGGCAGGCCCACCTGCTGGACACCCTGGTCGACGCCCAGGTGCGCGACCCGCGACCCCAGCGGGTCGAATCGATCAGGCGGCAGATCCGTGGCCACCTCGCGCGCAACAACGGGCGCTGGACCAACAGCTACTACGACGATATGGCGTGGTTGGCGTTGGCCCTGGAGCGGGCTGATCGTCTCGCCGGTGTTGCGAACCCGAAGGCGTTGGCGACGTTGGCCGCTGCGCTCACCGATTCCTGGGCGCCCGAGAGCGGCGGCGGAATCCCGTGGCGAAAACAGGATCAGTTCTTCAACGCTCCGGCCAACGGCCCGGCCGGAATCTTCCTTGCCCGGTACGACAACCGGTTGCGCCGGGCCGAGCAGATGGCCGACTGGATCGATGACACGCTGATCGACCCGGAAACCCACCTGGTGTTCGACGGGATCAAGGCGGGTTCCCTGGTCCGTGCCCAGTACACCTACTGCCAAGGCGTCGTGGTGGGTCTGGAGACCGAGTTGGCGGTGCGCACCGGAGACGACCGGCATGCCGCTCGGGTGCGCCGACTGGTGGCTGCCATCGGCACGCATATGGCGCCCGACGGGGTGCTCAAGGGCGCCGGCGGCGGTGACGGCGGTCTGTTCGCGGGTATCACGGCGCGCTATCTCGCCCTGGCCGCCACCGCGCTGCCGGGTGGTTCCGATGCCGATCATGCGGCCCGGGAGACCGCCCGCGGAATTGTGCTCGGCTCTGCGAAGGCGGCCTGGGACAACCGGCAGGATGTCGACGGTCTGCCGTTATTCAGCGCCTTCTGGGACCGGAACGCGGAGGTTCCGCGGGCCGGCGGCCAGGCGGGCAGATTCATCGAGGGCGCGGTGAACGAGTCAGCGGTGCCGGAGCGTGATCTGTCGGTTCAGGTGTCGGGATGGATGTTGATGGAGGCCGCTAATTCGGTGGCGGTTCGTTAGAAACTCGCCTTCGCAGCCCGCCGGGGTCCGATAAAATCGGTGTCGAATCACCAAAGGAGGGTGCGATCCGATGAAGAAGATCACCTCGGCTGCTGCGGCCGCTGCCACCGCGGTGGCTTTGACGCTCGCGATGGCGGGCTGTGCGACCGACACTAAGCCGGACAGCAAGTCCGACAGCATGTCCGAAACGAAGGCGTCCGGGGTCACGCAGACAGGCGCGCCGAAGTCGGGCGACCTCGACGTGGAGAACACCACCCTGCACCAGTACATCGTCGACAACAACATCGCCGAGGCGCCGTTCACGGCCGATGAGCCGGGCACTCCGAAGGTCGACTTCCCGTTCCCGCCGGACTGGCGGAGTGCCGGCGATCAGACCCCGGAATGGGCCTACGGTGCGATCGTCTATGACAAGGCGATGGACCCCAAGGACCCGCCGTTCATTTATGCGATCGCCTCCAGGCTCACCGGTGATGTCGACCCGGCCAAGCTCATCGAATTGGCACCGGGTCAGCTCAACGGGTTGCCGGAGTTCAAGGCGATCGGCGAGGTGGACCGCGGCAAGATCAGCGGCTTCGACTACGTCGACTACACGGGTACCTACGTCTGGGAAGGCAAGACCCGCGCGGTCGGCCAGCAGACCATCGTCATCCCCGGCAAGGATGCGATCTTCGTTCTACAACTCAATGGTGAGGCGCCCGAGGGCCAGGAACAGCCCATCATCGACGCGGCCAAGCTGATCAACGAGCAGACCACCATCACCCTGCCGTCCTGACCCGACTTTCACATGCACGGAGAACTCATGACAATCCGAATCACGGCTTCACGCCTGTTGCTGGCCGCCGCACTCGGGGCCGGCATGCTGACCGGTCCTATGGTTTCCGCCCCGCCCGCCGCGGCGGCCTGTAACGCGGGTCAGATCGCCGACCCGATCACCGGCATCTGTTGGTCGCAGAGCGCGACCAATCTCGGCATTACCGGAACCGGCGGAATCTGCCTGCCGGGGCGTCTGGGCCTGTGCCTGGCCGCACTGCAGAACTCCCCGATCCCGCGTGCCAACATGCCGACTAACGTCGGTCCCGGCGCCAACCGCACCCAGACCTGGCCGTAAAACCGCACTACCGGCTACCGGTCAGCGGGCTACCGGCTACCGGTCACCGGGCCCGATTTTGCGTTTCTGCATCATGTTGCGCCCGACTGCGGTCAGACCCGGCAGGATCGACAGGAAGACGATCAGCAGGATCATCAGCTCCAGGTTGTTCTTGACGAACGGCACGTTGCCCAGGAAGTAGCCCAGCAGCGTCACCCCGGCGCCCCACAGGATGCCGCCCACGATGTCGTACGCCAGGAACACCGGGTAGCGCATATAGGACACCCCTGCCAGCACGGGCGTGAACGTCCGCACGATCGGGACGAACCGGGCCATGATGATGGTCTTTGGGCCGTGCTTTTCGAAGAAGGCGTGCGACTCGGTGACGTAGTGCTTCTTGAAGAAGCGCGAATCCTCCTTGTCGAACAGCGCAGGCCCGATCCGCCGGCCGATGAAGTATGCGCACTGGTCGCCGAGGATTGCCACCACCGAAACGCAGGTCGCCAGCACCCAGATATTGACCGGCGGGTTCGGGGCGGCCGCCAGCAGACCGCCGGTGAATAGCAGTGAGTCGCCGGGGAGCAGGGGGAACAGCAGGCCTGTCTCGATGAAGACGATGATCAGGATGCCCGGCAGCACAGCGGAGGCGAACATGCCGCCCTCGCCTAGCCAGTACATCGGGTCCAGGATGTTGGGCAGGGCCAGCACTGTGGTGGTCATCAGGCCCCAAGATACCGGTCGGCCGAGCCGACACCGGAAGCCTCGCTGTTTGACATACTGCGGGATGAAAGCCCCGATCGCCGGAGAGGACGTTCCATGCCCATCGCCACCCCTGAGGTCTACGCGGAGATGTTGGACCGCGCCAAGGAGCACTCCTTCGCGTTTCCGGCCATCAACTGCACCTCGTCGGAGACCGTCAACGCCGCGATCAAAGGCTTCGCCGATGCCGGCAGCGATGGCATCATCCAGTTCTCCACCGGTGGTGCCGAATTCGCCTCCGGGCTCGGGGTGAAGGACATGGTCACCGGTGCCGTGGCACTGGCGGAGTTCACCAAGGTCATCGCCGACAGATATCCGATCACCGTGGCGTTGCACACCGATCACTGCCCGAAGGACAAACTCGACACCTACGTGCGCCCGCTGCTGGCCATCTCCGCGGAGAGGGTGCGCGCGGGTCGCGATCCGCTGTTCCAGTCGCACATGTGGGATGGCTCGGCAGTGCCGATCGGCGAGAACCTGGCCATCGCGCAGGAACTGCTCGCCCTCGCCGCGGCCGCCAAGATCATCCTCGAGGTCGAGATCGGCGTGGTGGGCGGCGAGGAGGACGGTGTCGAGGCCGAGATCAACGAGAAGCTCTACACCAGCCCGGAGGACTTCGAGAAGACCGTTGCCGCCCTCGGTGCCGGGGAGAACGGCCGCTATCTGCTGGCGGCCACATTCGGCAATGTGCACGGCGTTTATAAGCCGGGCAACGTGAAGCTCAAGCCGGACGTGTTGGCCGAGGGGCAGCGGGTGGCCGCTGCAAAACTTGGTCTCGCACAGGGGTCGCAACCCTTCGACTTCGTGTTCCACGGCGGCTCCGGATCGTTGAAGTCGGAGATCGAAGACGCGCTGCGCTACGGCGTGGTGAAGATGAATGTTGACACCGACGCCCAGTACGCGTTCACCCGGCCGATTGCCGGTCATATGTTCGCCAACTATGACGGCGTGCTGAAGATCGACGGCGAGGTCGGCAATAAGAAGTTCTACGACCCGCGCAGTTACCTCAAGAAGGCCGAGGCCGGTATGGCAGACCGGGTTGTGGAGGCGTGCAACGACCTGCACAGCGCCGGCCGGAGTGTGTCAGCCGGGTGAACGAAGTGAGGCCGGCAATGGGGCCCAGCCGGCTAGAACTCCAGCCGGCTAGGACGATTGGCAGATCTTCCACTGGTCATCGCGGAACTGAAGATCGAAGCTGCGGATCGATGTGCTGGCCGGATCGGATGCCATATACGACGTGACATTGGCCTCGGCATGTTCGCCGTTGACCACCACCTCGTCGATGCTCGCTACCACCGGGTACTGCTTGGCCGCGGAGAGT
>CALQLM010000003.1 GCA_943331415.1 Bifidobacterium breve | reverse complement strand
GGTTTCGTGGTCAACGCCCTGCTGGTGCCCTATCTCCTGTCGGCCATCCGGATGGTGGAATCCGGATTCGCCACTGTGGAGGATGTCGATAAGGCCGTCGTCGCGGGACTGTCTCACCCGATGGGGCCGCTGCGGTTGTCCGACCTGATCGGGCTGGACACGGTGAAGCTCATTGCCGACAAGCTGTACGAAGAGTTCAAGGAGCCGCTCTACGGCCCGCCGCCACTGCTGCTGCGCATGGTCGAAGCAGGGCGACTCGGCAAGAAGTCCGGCCAGGGTTTTTTCACCTACTGAACTAGACTCAGAAGCGCTATCAACACCTCGGGATTGTGAAGGGCAGCTGATGTCAGGCGTCGAATCGGATTTGACTCCCTACTACGACGAGTCACAGTCGATCTACGACATCTCGAATGACTTCTTTGCGTTGTGGCTCGGGCCGACGATGGGTTACACCTGCGGCTACTACGAGCGCGACGATATGAATCTCGAAGACTCCCAGAACGCCAAGTTCGACCTCGCGCTGGGCAAGTTGAACCTCGAGCCCGGGATGACATTGCTCGATATCGGCTGCGGCTGGGGTGGAGCCCTGGAACGCGCCGTGCAGCTCTACGACGTCAACGTCATCGGAATCACGTTGAGTAAGGCGCAGTCGGAGTTCGCCCGCCAGCGGCTGGCCAAGCTGGACACCAAGCGTTCCATCGAGGTGCGGCTGCAGGGCTGGGAGGAGTTCGACGAGCCGGTGGACCGGATCGTCAGCATCGGCGCCTTCGAGGCGTTCAAAGCCGAGCGTTACCCACTGTTCTTTGAGCGCGCCTACAAGATCCTGCCCCGCGACGGACGGATGCTGCTGCACACGATCCTGGCGCACACTCAGAAGTTCTTCCGCGACAACGGAATCAAGCTCACCATCAGTGACCTGAAGTTCATGCGATTCATCGGCACCGAGATCGTCCCGGGCGGCCAGCTTCCGGCGGTGCAGGATATCGAGGTGTTGGCGGAGCAGTCCGGGTTCACCCTCGAGCGCATCCATCTGTTGCAGCAGCACTATGCGCGCACCCTGGACATGTGGGCGGACAATCTGGCCGCCACTCGTGAGGAGGCGATCGCGATCACCTCCCAAGAGGTCTATGACCGTTACATGAAGTACCTGACCGGCTGTGCCGACTTCTTCCGTCGGGGTATCACCAACATCGGCCAATTCACTCTGGTCAAAGGCTGATCAGGCGCCAAATCTTCAGGCCCCAGCCAGTTTCTTCTTCTCTGCCTCGACGTCGAAGTCGGCGGGGGGCCAGGTCAGTTTCATCCCCTTGAGCGCATCGATGAGGAGTTCGGTGACGGCCAGCTGGCTGTACCACTTCTTATCGCAGGGCAGGACGTACCAGGGCGCGTAGTCGGTGGAGGTCCGGTCCAACACCGCCTGATAGGCCTCCTGGTAGGCGGGCCATAGCTTGCGTTCCTCGAGATCTCGGGGGTTGTACTTCCAGTACCGGTCGGGTCGCTCCAGCCGCTCGGCCAGCCGGCGTTTCTGCTCGTCGAGCGAGACGAACATCGCGACCTTGACCAGGGTGGTGCCTGACTCCACGAGTTCTTTTTCAAACGTGTTGATCTCGTCGTAGCGGCCTTCCCAGACCTCGCGGGGCACCAAGTCGTGAACCCTGACCACCAGTACGTCTTCGTAGTGCGAGCGGTCGAAAACCCCGATATGGCCGGCCGGCGGCAGGGCGTTGTTGATCCGCCACAGAAAATGGTGCGACCGTTCCTCCTCGGTCGGAGGTCCGAAGCCGGTGTAGCGGATTCCCATCGGGTTGGTCCCGCTCAGCACCTTTTTCACGATGCTGCCCTTGCCTGCAGTGTCCATGCCCTGCAGCACCAGCAGCAGTGAGCGGTTGCTGCCGCCCTTGCCGTCGGCGTAGAGCATCTCCTGCAGACCGGCCAGGCGTTGGTTGCGCTCGGCCTGAATCTCGATGGCGTCGCTGCGACTGCCGGTGAAGCCCGGGCTGGCATCGGTATCGATAGCGGCGATCGTGTCGCCGGCCCGAAAGCGCAGCGACGCCCCCGGCTCGTGACTCCATTGCGACGGCAGGTCTGTCATAGCCGAAGACTAGGGGATTCGCGGGACGATCGGCGAGGGGTGCGGTTCAGACGTGAACTTCTCCAGCGATCCGCCTGCTTCGACGATGCCGCACAGCGAACTCCAGCACATCATCGTCAGATAACCGATCAGGTCCTCGGTGCTCATCCGGGGGTGTGACATCCAGGAGTGTGTCGCCAACTGCACTCCGCCGACGATCATGAAGGCCCAGGGTTCGACACCCCGGGTATCCATCCCGACCGTCTGCATGCGCTGCCGCAGCACCAATGCCAACATCCGGGCGATGATCTGCTCGGAGTCGGCGATGACTTTGTTCTTACTGGCTGAACTGTTCGCCATCACGAACCGGTAAGGCTCCGGTTCGGCCGCGACCGTCTCGACGTAGACCCGGATGATCTCCCGGGTGAGCTCGAACCCGTCGAGGTCGGTGGACAATGCGGCGGCCAGGTTGGGGATCAGGGTGGTCTGCGCGAACCGCATCATGACTGCCGTCGTCAGGTCGTTCTTGTCGACGAAGTAGCGGTACAGCACGGTTTTGGACACGCCGATCTCGGAGGCCACCTCGTCCATGCTGATATCGCGGCCGCGGCGACGGATGGCGTCGAGCGCGCCGTCGACCAATTCGGTGCGGCGTTCCACCTTGTGCTGGTGCCAGCGTCGTTTGCGCCCGTCGGTCTTGACCACCCCGGGGCTGATCTGCTGCGTCACGATCCTCGGATCCGTCCCATCTTCAGGAGGAGTCTACGGGCACGTGGATGATGGTGGAGTGGCTGCTAAACATCGCCTCATGGAGTCCTTGGCCGGGGCGGACCCCGGGGCCGACGCCGAGCGGGCCCGCAATCTGCGCCAAATGAAGGCTGTGGCCCTGGGTTTTCTGCTCGGCGCGCCGGTGATCTTCCTGGCCTGCCGATGGGGCGAGGCCCGCGGCGGCCCCGGTTGGCTCGGGTATGTCGGGGCGGCCGCCGAAGCCGGGATGGTCGGCGCCCTGGCCGACTGGTTTGCCGTCACCGCGCTGTTCCGCCACCCACTCGGGCTCAAGATCCCGCACACGGCGATCATCAAGCGCAAGAAAGACCAGTTGGGCGAGGGTCTCGGGTCCTTCGTGCGGGAGAACTTCCTCTCGCCCGACGTGATCGAGACCAAGGTGCGCGATGCACAGGTGGCCAGCCGGCTGGGTAAGTGGCTCTCCGAGCCTCAACACGCCGCCAGGGTCGCCGACGAGGCCTCCACAGTGTTGCGAGTTGTCGTGGAGCTGCTCAACGACGAGGACATTCAGCACGTCATCGATCGGACCATCGTCAAACGGCTCGCTGAGCCGCAGTGGGGTCCACCGGTAGGGCGATTGCTGGGCCAGCTCCTGGCGGAGAACCGTCAGGAGGCGCTCATCCAGCTGCTGTGCGACCGAGCCTTCGAATGGTCGCTGAACGCTGGCGAGACGATCGAGCGGGTGGTCACCCGTGACTCGCCCACCTGGTCACCGCGCTTCGTCGACCATCTGGTCGGCGATCGCATCCATCGTGAGCTGATGGATTTCACCGACAAGGTGCGGCGTAACCCCAACCATGAACTGAGGCAGTCGGCCAACCGGTTCCTGTTCGAGTTCGCCAGTGACCTGCAGAATGACGGCGCGACGATCGCGCGCGCCGAGGCCGTCAAAGAACAGTTGATGGCCCGCGACGAAGTCACCCGGGCGGCCGAGACGGCCTGGAAGACGCTCAAGCGACTGGTGTTGGACGGTGTCGATGACCCGTCCAGTCCGCTACGAAGCCGCATCGCCGACTCCGTGATGCAGATCGGAGCGTCCCTGCGCGATGACGCAGAGTTACGCGACAAGGTGGATAACTGGATGGTGCGAGGAGCGCGGCATCTCGTCGAGCGCTACGGCGGCGAAGCGACTGCGATCATCACCGACACCATCGAACGGTGGGACGCCGAAGAGGCCAGTCGCCGCATCGAACTGCACGTCGGCCGGGACCTCCAATTCATCCGGATCAACGGCACCGTGGTGGGCGCGCTGGCCGGCCTGGTGATCTACACGGCGGCCAAATTCCTGTTCTGAACTGCGCTAGCAAGTGCTTGCAATTGTTAGCACTAGCGGGTAATGTGGTCTGCGTATGCATCCCACACTGATCCCCGCGAGGAGGCGAGCGATGGCACAGGACGCAGATCTAGCTGCTGTGGTGAGCCATGCCGCGCAAGACATCGGCAGCTTCATCAGAACGCAGCGTGAAGCCGCCGAAGTGTCGGTGCGACAGCTGGCGGAGCGGGCAGGCGTAAGCAACCCGTACCTCAGTCAGATTGAACGGGGGCTGCGTAAGCCCTCGGCCGAGGTCCTCAGCCAGATCGCCAAGGCGCTGCGCATGTCGGCCGAAGTCATGTACGTGCGGGCGGGGATTCTCGAGCCCGCCCAGGCAGGCCATGTCCAGGACGCCATCGTCGGAGACACCGCCATCAATGAGCGACAGAAGCGGGTCTTACTCGATATCTACCTGTCGTTCTGCCAGCAGAACGGGGCTGCCCATGAGGAGTTGCCGGCTGAGTAACGACAACGCCACGACCACAGCGTTCAACCGCTGAAGAACTCAACCACTGGAAAAGAAATCGAAAGGAGCCATTCACATGGCCGAGAACACCACCGTTGAAGAACTGAAGGCCCCGCTGTTGGCGGCGGTCGGCGCTGCCGACCTCGCCCTGGCGACCGTCAACGAGATCCTGATCAGTCTGCGCGAGCGGGCTGAGCTGGCTGGCGACCGGATGGACGATCGGCGCGCTGCGCTGACCCGGCTGCAGGAAGAGCTGCCCAAGAAGACCGAGGAACTGCGCGGCAAGCTGAGCACCGAGGAACTGCGCAAGGCCGCCGATGAGTTCCTGGGCGATGCCACCGTGACCTACAACAGCCTCGTTGAGCGCGGCGGAGCCGCTCTCGAGCGGCTTATGGGTCAGCCTGAGTTCAAGGATGCCGCTGGCCGCGTCGAGGGTTACGTCGACCAGGCCGTCGAGCTGACTCAGGATGCCCTGGGCAATGTCTCGGCTCAGACCCGTGCGGTCGGCGAGCGTGCCGCCAAGTTGGTCGGCGTGGACCTGCCGACCAAGAAGTCCCCGGCCAAGGCCATCAAGAAGGCCCTGAAGAAGGCTCCGGCCAAGAAGGCTCCGGCCAAGAAGGCCCTGAAGAAGGCTCCGGCCAAGAAGGCTCCGGCCAAGAAAACCGCAGCCAAGAAGACTCCGGTCAGGGCTGCCAAGAAGGTCGTCAAGAAGGCCACCAAGAAGGCTTCGGCCAAGCGGGTCACCCAGAAGTAAGCACCCGCCAGTAGCACCAGGTTCGACGATCGGGACGGCACCCGCCTACCCTTGAAGCCGTGAGGCTTGAAGGTGTGGCGGGTGCCGTTCTTGATTTCGTGTTCTGGGCGGTTCTTGCCACGACCATCTACGCGTTCGTGAATGCCGCGATGCAACGCCAAGATGCCTACCCCGCCGCGGACAAGTTGACCAAGCCGGTCTGGTTGGCGATCCTCGGCATTGCTGGGCTGCTCTCCTGGGTGTTGGGAGTCACCGGAATGGTGATCGCGGCGGTCGCCGCGGGCGTCTACCTGGTCGACGTCCGGCCCAAACTGCTTGAAGTCCAGGGGAAGTCGCGCTGAGCACCCGCTGGCTCCCGGTGACTGCGCTGTGTCTGGCGGTCGTCCTGGCGCCCGCCGCATCGGCGGAGACCGGTGCCGGTACCCCGCCCTATATCGACCACGCGAGCTGGGTGAGTTACGGCGGTCAGTCCAGCCTGCGGGTGTATCCGACCCTCTCCGGCCGGCAGGTGGCGGGCCAACTCGGTAAGTCCGGCGGGCAGACCCAGCAGGCATGGCTCGAGGTCCTCGCGCTGGCTCCCGATGCGGATACTCCGGGAATGCGCGCGCAGTTCGTCTGCCACTGGAACTACGCGGAGTTCGCCGAACCCGGCAAGATCAGCTGGAATCTCGAAGTATGGCGACCCACCGTTGATGACAACACGATGGTGGTGTCCGGCTGTAATCCCGGCGGGGCTGAAGAGGCTTTCTAGCCGACCCCGGCGAAGCAGGGGTCTTGTTGACCGTTGGGAATCGTTGCGTCGCGGGTGATGAACCGTGCGGCCACGCCGGTATCGGTGACTTCGACGGTGTCGGCGTGGATTCCCATGGGAAGGTTCTGGGTCAACGCTGTGGTGAACACATCCAGCGCGGGCTGCACACTCTCGCGGGGCAGCGTGAATCCCAGCCCACTCACATTGACCACCTCCATAGCCAGGCCTCCGTCGACGACCCCCGGTTTGACCGTCACCGCGCCCAGCGCGCTCTGGAGTTCGAGTGTGCCGCTGGACGGATCGGTGGTGACGTCGTTGATCAGACCGCCCACGAACGGGATGATGCCCTGCACGGTCTGCTTAATGCCTTCGGTGGACCACGTCACATCGGCGTCGAGTGCGCCGAGTGTGCCAGCCGAGTCGGCGGTCGGATTGATCCGGACATCGTCGAGGGTCAGTGTCAGCTTCATCCCCTTGGCTTCGCGAATTTGATTGCCCGCGGTTTCCACCGTCATATCGCGATAGCTGTGGGTGAAGTGCTGAATCAGAAACGGACGTGCCCCGAATGAGGCGCTTGCGCTGTCCTGCACCACGCAACTCACGGCTTTGGCGACGATCGAGTTCGCCGTGTGGCGGACATACAACTCGGCGCCCAATACACCGGCCAGCGCCACCGCCACCACGATGACGACAATGAGGATCGTCGACAGGCGGTCGCGCCGCGCAGGTTCCTCCGCAGCCGGGGGTTGCGGGGGAAGTCCCGGGGGAGGACCCGGGGGAGGACCCGGGGGAGGACCCAGGGGAGGACCCAGTGGAGGTCCCGGGGGGAGGCCCGGGGGAAAGCCGGGTGGAGGGCCAAGCGGCGGGGTCGTCACCTCGGCGATTCTGCCTTACCGGTGTGCGGGAACTCGGAGCGGTTACGCAGGACGGGCAGGGTGTCCCGGATCGCTCGAAGGCCCTCGAGGTTGATATCGCAGACGAGGAGTTGCGGGTCGTCGCCGGCTGTTGCGAGCACATC
Source organism: Bifidobacterium breve (assembly GCA_943331415.1). GTDB lineage: Bacteria > Actinomycetota > Actinomycetes > Mycobacteriales > Mycobacteriaceae > Mycobacterium. The sequence goes on along the minus strand of CALQLM010000003.1, from coordinate 6,529 downwards.
TGCCAGCGGTGAGGTGATCAGACTGCCACCCACACCGGTCGGCGCGTTCGATGCTGTCGCCAACTCAGCGCCCGGATAGGCCTGCCCGGCGGCGGCAATGAAACACGTTGAGTCCAGCGCCCGTGCCCGCGCCAGGAGGCGCCACTGGTCGAGCTTGCCCGGACCGGCGCCCCACGACGCGCTCACGGTGATGACCGATGCGCCGCGGTCGGCCAATTCGGTGTAGAGCGCCGGAAACCGTATGTCGTAACAGAGCGTCACCCCGACCCCGACACCATCGACGGTGACGACCACGGGCAGCCGACCGGGCGCGACGGTCGCCGACTCGGCGAAGCCGAAGGCGTCGTACAGGTGGATCTTGTCGTAGCGGTCTTCGACTCCACCACCGGTGATGAGCAGGGTGTTGGTCACGCGGTGATCGGGTGCCGGGGTGAACATGCCGACGAACACGGTGATGCCGGCGGTATCGGCGATCGTGCGCACCGCGTCGGCCCATCGGCCGTCGAGGCGTTCGGCGATCGGCGCGAGCGGAACCCCGAACCGGCACATGGTGGCCTCCGGAAAAACCACCAGCCGCGCTCCGGCCTCGGCCGCGCGGCGGGTGTAGTCCTGCACCAGCGTCAGATTGGCGACCGGGTCGGTACCCGACAGAATCTGCGCGCACGCGATCCGCATGGCCGTCAGCCTAGTCGGGGGCCACGGTTGACCACGGCACCGTGAGCACCGCATCACGCAGGCTCCGGCGCTGTGGCTCGACGGTCACGCCGATATCACCCAACGTGGCCAGCATGGCGCGCCACCGGGCGCGGGGCCCGAAGACCGAATGCCCGGCGGCGGCGGCCCAGGCGCGGTCGGCAGCCGCGAGCAGTGTGTGGATCGGCTGGCCCGGAACATTGTGGTGGATAAGCACTTTCGGAAGGCGTTCAGCCAGATCCGATGGCACGGTGACGGCTCGTGGGTCGCAGGCTAACGTGAGGCTCACCGGCCCATCAGCGTCGAGAAGAACCCAACCGCAGCGCCTACCCAGTTCGTCGCACGTGCCGTCGATGATCAGCCCGCCTGGCGCGAGTTGGGATTGCATGGTGTGCCAGGCCTTTGCGACCGCCTCCGGCGGGTACTGGCGCAGCACGTTGAACGCGCGCACCAGCACCGGCCGCAGGCCTGCGAGTTCGAAACCGCCGAGGGCGAATTCAACGCCGCCGCCGCCGGAGTCTCGGGCCGCCGCAACCCGGTCCGGATCGATTTCAAGACCGATCACTCGCACATCGGGTCGGATGGTCCGCAGCCGGGTGGCAAGTTCCAGCGTGGTAACCGGCAGCCGTCCGTAACCGAGATCGACCGCCACCGGAGCAGTCGCGGATCCCCCGCCCGTATCGAGAGCGGATCGCACCCGCGCCGAGTTCATCAGCCATCTGTCGGCCCGCCGTAGCCGGTTGGCTCCGGTCGTGCCCCGCGTCGGCATCCCGACCGGGCGTGGCCTAGCGATGACTGCCGATCCAGTCAGCCGTGAACTCACCCTCTTTGGTGAATAATGTGCGCAGACCGTTTGCGAGAAGGTGCTCGATCTGTCCGCCGATGATCGGTACCCGCGCCGTGCACAGGGTGTCCAGACTCATCTGGCTGCCGTGTTCGGTGTCCTGCAAAATGTAGGTGCCGGTGACCTCGACCGGCACCGTCGGGATCTGCGCGTGGTAGCGGCCGAAGGCCCGGTTGGTGGCTTCGTGGAACGGCTCGAAGTGTTGCTCGCGGGTGATGACGAATGTCCCCGGAAGCACCGGCCGGGCGATCGGCGGGAGATCCTGCGCGGACAGGATATGAGAGAACGAAACGTCGGTCCCGGTGTCATCGGTGGAGAAGTGAGCGATCTCGGTGCGGGCCGCGTTCTGCTCGTAGAAGGCGACCAGATCCTGCCAATAGTCGATGGCGGTGAAGTTCCGGTACATCACGGCGGCCGGCACGTCGACATCGACGTTGTAGACCATGCTGCGGGGCATGACCTCACGCTACCGGTGGGTTCAGCAGTCCCCGGCGATCCACCTGGTTGTGAAGCGCTGCTCGGCTCCCAGCAGGGCGACCAGTTGATTACCGATGAAGTTCTCCAGCTTGCCGCCCACCAGTGGCACCCGGACCGTGACATCAGCATGAAAAGTTAAGCGCGCCCCGGCATCTGAGGCTTCCAGTTCCGCATGACCGGTCACCGAGACCGGTGCTCCGGATATGCTGCCGGTGATGACGGCAGTGGCCCTATCGTCTACCAGTCCCGTCCAACTCTCCTCGCGCTGGATTTCCAGATCACCGCGGTGGAACTGGGTGACCAGTGCGGGCAGCCGCGTCGACCGCAGCACCTGTGTGGTGACCACGTCCACACTTCCGTCGGGTCCAAGGGTGATCGAGTCCAGTCGCGCCTCGTCGGCGCCGGAATCGGCCAACCGGGCCACCCAGTACCGCTCGTCGCAGAATGCCCTGTGCACTTTTCCCACACCGGCGTCGTAGTCGGTGGCCATGTCGAATGAACGTGGCATAGCTGGTCAGGCTACGTTAACGGGCGTGGGCGATTTCGGCGGCGCGCAGGTCACGCATGACGTGGCGGTAGCGCCGATGACTACGTTGCGGGTGGGTCCGGTCGCGCGTCGTGTCATCACCTGCCTCACCACCGATCAGATCGTCGCCACGATGCGCACCCTCGATGCCGACGGCGGACCTGTTCTGCTGCTCGGTGGCGGATCCAACGTGGTGATCGCCGACGACCTGACCGATCTCACTGTTGTGCGACTGGCCAGCCCCGCGATCGCCATCCAGCCACCACTGCTGCGAGCCGAGGCCGGAGCCGACTGGGACGCTGTTGTCAGCGCCGCCGTGGGCGCCAATCTCGGCGGACTGGAATGCCTGGCGGGCATCCCCGGCTCGGCTGGGGCGACACCGGTCCAAAACGTCGGTGCCTACGGGGTCGAGGTCGCCGACTGCATGACCCGCGTGAAACTGCTTGACCGACGAAATCATGAAGTGAATTGGGTACCCGCAGCAGATCTGGGATTCCGCTACCGGCACAGCACGCTGAAGAACGCGACCGACTTCATCGTCCTCGAGGTGGAGTTCACCCTGGATGAGGCCGGATGCTCGGCGCCGCTGCGCTACGACGAACTCGCGGCCGCACTCGGTGTGGCCGTTGGCGAGACGTCCGATCCGGCGCGGGTGCGCAGAAGCGTCCTGGCATTGCGCGCCGCCAAGGGCATGGTGCTCGATGAGGCTGACCACGACACCTGGAGCGTGGGATCCTTCTTCACCAATCCGGTGGTGTCTCATGCGGAATTCGAGCGCTTGCGGGCCGACTCCGGTGGTCCGGTTCCGCACTACCCCGCACCCGACGGCGTCAAACTCGCCGCGGGCTGGCTGGTGGAACAGGCCGGTTTCGGCAAGGGATTTCCCGGTGACGGACCATGCCGGTTGTCCACCAAGCACACGCTGGCACTGACCAACCGCGGCGGGGCAACCACAGCTGATGTGCTCGCCTTGGCGCGCACCGTGCGGGACGGGGTGCAGGCCGCATTCGGTGTCACCCTGGTGGAAGAACCGGTGTTAGTCGGGTGTGCGCTCTAGCCCGCTGACGATCACTAGACCTGGCGGTTGAACCTGCTGGCGCTGGCCTGGTCGCGCGGACGCATGACGATCTGATCGAGGTTGACGTGTGAGGGGCGCGAGGCCACGAATCCGATCACCTCGGCAACGTCCTCGGCGATCAGTGGATGGATGCCGCGATAGACCGCCTCGGCCCGTTGCTCGTCGCCACCGAAACGCACCAGTGAGAACTCGGTCTGGACCGCTCCGGGTGCGATCTCGGTCAACCGGACCGGTTTTCCCAACAGCTCACCCCGCAGAGTGCGGTGCAGGGCGCCCTGGGCGTGCTTGGCCGCCGCGTATCCGCCGCCGCCGTCGTAGACCTCAAGGGCGGCGATTGAGGTCACCGTCACGATCAGCCCGTTGCCGGAGGCGATCAGACCGGGCAACAGGGCGCGGGTGACGCGCAGTGTGCCCAGCACGTTGGTCTCCCACATCCAGCGCCAGTTATCCAGATCGGCCTCGGCGACCGGCTCCAGACCCTTGGCCCCACCGGCGTTGTTGACCAGGACGTCCACCCGGGCGAGACCCGCGGCCAGAGCCTGCACCGCCGCGTCGTCAGTGACATCGGCCACGACGGCCGTGCCGCCGATCTCCTCGGCAAGCCGCCGGATCCGGTCGGCGCGGCGGGCCACGGCGACGACATGAAAGCCCTGTGTGGCAAGTGTTCTCGCTGTCGCCTCACCGATTCCGGCACTCGCTCCGGTGACCACGGCCACCCGCGAATGCGCCTCTGGTTTGTTCGTCATAGGAATTGACCGTAGTGATCGTGCCCGGGCGGTGCAGGTGTGGTCTCGCTGAGGGGTGTAAAGATGGAAAGGTGCGCCAGCCCCGGGATCTGACCGATGCGCCCGGCGGCGTGCTGCCGCGAAGGGTGGCGGTGGTCTCGGTGCATACCTCGCCACTGGCCCAGCCGGGCACTGGAGACGCCGGCGGTATGAACGTCTACGTTCTGCAGACCGCGTTGCATATGGCCCGACGCGGTGTCGAAGTCGAGATCTTCACCAGAGCGACGTCTTCGGCCGAACCGCCCGTGGTGTCGGTGGCCCCCGGTGTGTTGGTGCGCAACGTCGTCGCGGGCCCGTTCGAAGGTCTCGACAAGTACGACCTGCCGACCCAGCTGTGTGCGTTCACTGCGGGCGTGTTGCGTGCCGAGGCCAACCACGAACCGGGGTACTACGACGTGGTGCATTCGCACTACTGGCTCTCCGGCCAGGTTGGCTGGCTGGCCAGGGATCGCTGGGCGGTGCCGTTGGTCCACACTGCGCACACCTTGGCCGCGGTGAAGAACGCGGCTCTGGCTGAGGGTGACGCACCGGAGCCGCCACTGCGTGCGGTGGGCGAACAGCAGGTGGTCGATGAAGCAGACCGTCTCATCGTCAATACCGAAGATGAAGCACGCCAATTGGTTTCGTTACATAATGCCGACCGCCAACGCATCGATATCGTGAATCCGGGAGTTGACCTGGAGACCTTCAGCCCCGGTGACAGGGTGATGGCGCGTACCGCCCTGGGGTTGTCTGCAACGGAGCGGATAGTCGCGTTCGTCGGGCGCATCCAGCCTCTCAAGGCACCCGACGTGCTGCTGCGCGCGGCGGCTCTGCTGCCGTCGGGAACGCGGGTGCTGATCGTGGGCGGGCCCTCCGGCAGCGGATTGGCCGCCCCCGACACCCTGGTTCGACTGGCGGCCGAACTCGGTATCGCGGATCGCGTGAGCTTCCTGCCCCCGCAGTCCCGGGACCAACTGGTGAACGTGTACCGGGCGGCAGACCTGCTGGCCGTTCCGAGCTATTCGGAGTCCTTCGGATTGGTGGCCATCGAAGCGCAGGCCTGCGGCACCCCGGTGGTGGCGGCCGCAGTCGGTGGCCTGCCGGTGGCGGTGGCCGACGGGCAGAGCGGAACACTCGTCGCCGGGCATCAGCCGGATCAATGGGCCCGGGCTATCACCGATCTGCTGGCCGCGGATCCGGAGACCCTGCGCCGCGCCGCGATCGCCCACGCCCGGCAGTTCTCCTGGGACCACACCGTCGACCAATTGCTCGGCAGCTACGGACGGGCAATCACCGATTACGGCAGCACCCACCAGCGCAGCGCTGCACGTGACATGCTGTCCCGGCGCAGCGGCCGGCGCTGGATGATGCGACGGGGAGTGCGTGCATGACGCACCCGCGTCAGGCCGAGGCCCGGATCCGGCAGGTCATCGAGGACACCCTGATCGAACACGGGCTGACCTATACCCGCCATGACGGCGCCCACGGCGGATTGCCCGGTCTGATCGTCGAACTGCCCGGCGAGCGTAAATTGAGCACCAACACCCTGCTCAGCATCGGTGAACACTCGGTTCGCGTCGAGGCCTTCGTCTGCCGCAAACCCGACGAGAACTTTGAGGGCGTCTACCGGTTCCTGCTCAAGCGCAATCGCCGGCTGTACGGCGTGGCCTACACCCTGGACAACATCGGCGACATCTACCTGATCGGTCGTATTGCACTCGATGTGGTCAATGCCGAGGAGATTGATCGGGTACTCGGTCAGGTGTTGGAGGCCGCCAACAATGATTTCAACACCCTGCTGGAACTCGGGTTCGCCTCGTCAATCCGCAAGGAATGGGCCTGGCGGCTGTCCCGGGGCGAATCGTTGAAGAACCTGAAGGCCTTCGAGCATCTGATCGACGACGATCCGGCTCCGTGAGATAATTTCGGCCATGGCTGAGTCCACGCTTATTCTGCTGCGCCACGGTCAAAGCCAGTGGAACGCCAGCAACCAGTTCACCGGTTGGGTTGATGTTGATCTGACCGATAAGGGCCGGGCCGAGGCGGTGCGGTCCGGCGAGTTGATCGCGGCCGGCGACCGTCAGCCCGATGTCGTGTACACCTCACTGCTGCGCCGCGCGATCACCACCGCGCATCTGGCACTG
>CALQLM010000002.1 GCA_943331415.1 Bifidobacterium breve | reverse complement strand
GTGCATCCTCAAAAGGCTTGGCCGGACAAGTGGACGCGATGTTGGTCGCGGGGCCACCACCGGATGTCGCGGTGATCATGGTCGGCGCCAATGACGTCACCGCGCTCAACGGCATCGGCCCCTCAGCCCGGCGACTCGGCGCGGCGGTGCAACGACTGCGCTCAGTCGGCGCGACCGCGGTCGTGGGAACCTGTCCGGACCTCGGTGTCATCGGCGCGATTCCGCAGCCGCTGCGGTGGACTGCCCGCTCGCTGGGCTTGAGGCTCGCCCGCGCACAAGCCGTCGCGGTCAGCGCCGCCGGCGGCGTGCCGGTGCCACTCGCCGATTTGATGGCGCCGCACTTCCAGAACGACCCCGATGTGATGTTCTCCGAGGATCGGTATCACCCGTCGGCGGTGGGTTACGCGTTGGCTGCCGAGCAGTTGCTGGTCGCGCTGGGCACCGCGCTCGCTGATCAGAAGATCGATCCCTAGCCGTCCGTTCACTCACCGGGTGGCGTCGACACCGCCTGGATGGACTAGATTTTCTTCCAACCCCGTGCCATCGAAACAGGAGTTCACCATGCCCGAAGCCGTCATCGTCTCCACCGCCCGCTCCCCCATCGGCCGTGCCTTCAAGGGTTCGCTGGTGAGCATGCGCCCCGATGACCTGGCCACCCAGATGGTGCGCGCGGCACTGGACAAGGTGCCCGCCCTGGATCCCCGCGATATCGACGACCTGATGATGGGGTGTGGCCAGCCGGGTGGCGAGTCCGGGTTCAACATCGCCCGCGTGGTGGCGGTGGAACTCGGCTATGACTTCCTGCCCGGCGTCACCGTCAACCGGTACTGCTCGTCGTCGCTGCAGACCACCCGGATGGCGTTCCACGCGATCAAGGCCGGCGAAGGCGACGCCTTCATTTCCGCCGGTGTTGAGACGGTGTCGCGGTTCGCCCATGGCAACGCCGACTCCTGGCCGGATACCCGCAATCCGCTGTTCAATGAGGCCCGGGAACGCGCCGACGCCGCCAAGGAGTCCGGCGCCACCGCATGGACCGATCCCCGCGACAGCGGCGAACTTCCCGATGTGTACATCGCGATGGGCGAGACCGCTGAGAACGTCGCGCTGTACACCGGGATCAGCCGCGAGGATCAGGACCGCTGGGGCGTGCGCAGCCAGAACCGTGCCGAGGAGGCCATCAACAGCGGGTTCTTCGCCCGCGAGATCTCCCCGGTGACGCTGCCGGACGGAACGGTGGTCAGCACCGACGACGGCCCGCGCGCCGGCACCGTCTACGAAAAGATCAGCGCCTTGAATCCGGTGTTCCGCCCAGACGGCACCGTCACCGCCGGCAACGCCTGCCCGCTCAATGACGGCGCGGCCGCCGTGGTGATCATGTCCGATACCAAGGCCAAGGCGTTGGGGCTGACCCCGTTGGCCCGCATCGTCGCCACCGGGGTGTCCGGGCTGTCCCCGGAGATCATGGGCCTGGGCCCGATCGAGGCCGTCAAGAAGGCGCTGGGCTACGCCAAGATGTCGGTCTCCGATATCGACCTGTTTGAGATCAACGAGGCGTTCGCGGTGCAGGTGCTCGGCTCGGCCCGCGCTCTGGGCATTGACGAGGACAAGCTCAACGTCTCCGGCGGCGCGATCGCACTGGGCCATCCGTTCGGCATGACCGGTGCCCGCATTACCGCCACCCTGCTGAACAACCTCGCCACCCACGACAAGACGTTCGGCATCGAGACCATGTGCGTCGGCGGCGGCCAGGGCATGGCGATGGTGGTCGAGCGGCTCAGCTGAGTCTCTCGCCGCACTAAGAAAGGCCCCGGCATTGAGCCGGGGCCTTTCTTATTGCGCGTGACTAGCGCTGCTGGAAGTAGCTGAGCAGTCGCAGAATCTCCAGGTAGAGCCACACCAGGGTGACGGTGAGGCCGAGGGCGATGCCCCAGGCGGCCTTCTCCGGTGCGCCGGCGCGGATCATCTGATCAGCGGAATCGAAGTCGAGCAGGAAGCTGAACGCTGCGATGACGATCATGACGAGCGAGAAGATGATCGCCGTCGTGCCGCCGTTGCGCAGCGGACCGCCGTCGTGGCTGCCGAACATCGAGATGACGGCGTTGCCCAGCATCAGCACGAGCGCGCCGATCATGGATGCCACCAGCATCCGGGTGAACTTCGGCGTGACGCGGATCGCGCCGGTCTTGTAGACCACGAGCATGCCGAAGAACACGCCGATGGTGCCGAGGATGGCCTGGCCGATCAGCGCACCGGCACTGGTGCCCGAGACGGTGAAGTTGGCGATGAGGAACGAGATGGCGCCCAGGAACAGGCCCTCCAGGGCGGCGTAGCTGAGCACGATCGCCGGGTTGTCCTGCTTGCGGCCAAACGTCGCGATCAGCACCAGGGCGAGCCCGCCCAGTGCGCCGACCAGCGTGAACGGCATTGCCAGCGCGACGTTTGCCGACACCAGGAAGTAGGAGATGACCGCGACCACGGACAGCACGCCGAGCGTGATTCCGGTCTTGGTGACAACATCGTCGATGGTCAACGGCCGCGAGACGCCGGTTTGCGGCGCGCGGGTGGTGTAGGCCTCGGTCTGATAGCCGACCTGCTGGGTCGCACCGGCCATGCCGGTACCAAACTGTGCATACCCGCCCTGTTGCTTAGGCAACGAACGGAAAACCGGATTACTGCTCTCCCGCACCGTGGATCCTCTCAAAGTGTGCCGACTAAACAATGGGTCAACGAACGACCATCCTGGATCAGTTCCCGAGAACCGCACCCGGGTTGACCGTTCACTTTCCAACCTTACCCGCCGTCCCGATGGTCGGGAGGTGCGATCCTGCTGGTAAAACTAGGACATCCAACCTTTCTCGGAGGACGATCCCCTGATGAGCGCTGATACCGACGAGATCCTGACCCGTCTCGACGGCGGAGTCGGGTTCCTGACGCTCAATCGCCCCAAGGCGATCAACTCCCTGACCCAGACCATGGTCACCACGATGGACGCCACCCTGGCGGCCTGGGCCAACGATGACGCGGTGACATCAGTGGTCGTCGCCGGAGCCGGTGACCGTGGACTGTGCGCCGGTGGCGATGTGGTGGCGATCTACCACAGCGTCCAGTCCGACGGCGCCGAGGCGAGACGGTTCTGGTTCGACGAGTATCGCCTCAATGCCCGTATCGGCCGCTTCCCCAAGCCCTATATCGCGCTGATGGACGGCATCGTGATGGGTGGCGGCCTCGGGATCGGGATGCACGGCAGTGTCCGGGTGGTGACCGATACCTCGAAGATCGCGATGCCCGAGGTCGGCATTGGCTTGATCCCCGATGTCGGGGGAACCATGCTGCTGTCACGCGCCCCCGGGCTGCTCGGTTTGCACGCCGCACTGACCGGCGCCCCATTCGCCGCTGCCGATGCGATCGTGTTGGGTTTGGCTGACCACTACATCCCGCGGGCGGCCCTGGCGGCGTTCACCGCGTCCGTCACGGCCGATGGCGTAGCGGCGGCGATCGCCGACCACGCCCAGGAACCCCCGGCCAGCAACCTAGCCGCGCAACGGGATTGGATTGATCACTGCTATGCCGGCGAGACCATCATGGATATCGTCGCCGCGTTGCGCGGCCACGATCAGGGCCCGGCTCACGACGCAGCCGACCTGATCGCCACCCGCTCGCCCATCGCGCTGGCCGTCACACTGGCATCGATTCGCCGAGCGTCGGCGTACACCACGCTGGAAGAAACCTTGGTACAGGAGTATCGGACGTCCTGCGCCGCGGCACGCTCCCACGACCTCGTCGAGGGCATCCGCGCGCAGGTCGTGGACAAGGACCGCAACCCGACGTGGTCCCCGGTGTCGCTGGCCGCGGTGACCGACGAGGATGTGGAGAGCTATTTCGCGCCGGCCGATCCGGACCTGACCTTTTAACGAAAGCGGAGGACACGTGAATTACGAGACCATCCTGGTGAGCCGGTCGGAGCGGGTCGGCACCATCACGCTGAACCGGCCGGAGGCGCTCAACGCCCTCAACAGTCAGGTGATGGCCGAGGTCACCTCTGCTGCGGCCGAATTCGATGCCGATCCGGGCATCGGCGCCATCATCATCACCGGCTCGGCCAAGGCCTTCGCCGCGGGCGCCGACATCAAGGAGATGGCCACGCTGTCATTCTCTGAGGTGTTCGGATCGGACTTCTTCGCGGCCTGGGGCAAGCTCGCCGCTGTTCGCACGCCACTGATCGCCGCGGTCGGCGGCTACGCGCTGGGCGGCGGCTGCGAACTGGCCATGATGTGCGACGTGCTGATCGCCGCGGAGACCGCGAAGTTCGGCCAGCCGGAGATCAAACTGGGCGTTCTTCCCGGTATGGGCGGCTCCCAGCGGTTGACCCGGGCGGTCGGCAAGGCCAAGGCGATGGACATGATCCTGACCGGGCGCACCATCGACGCCGCCGAGGCCGAGCGTATCGGCCTGGTATCGCGAGTCGTTGCGGCCGATGATCTGCTGGAGGAGTCCAACGCGGTCGCCACGACGATCTCGCAGATGTCGCGATCGGCATCCCGGATGGCCAAGGAAGCCGTCAACCGGGCTTTTGAGGCCTCGCTGGCCGAGGGCCTGCTCTACGAACGCCGTCTCTTCCACTCGGCGTTCGCCACCGAAGATCAGACCGAGGGTATGGCGGCCTTCAGCGAGAAACGGGCTCCGAACTTCACCCACCGCTAAGGTTCTCTCCCGTGACAGTCGCCGAATCAGAACCAATCGCCGCGAACGCCGCCACACCCAAACCGGACTGGTGGCAGCGCCGTTACACCTTCACCGGAACCGCGGTCGGCCTGGTTTTCCTGCTGTTGTCGATGACCCCGTCGCTGCTGCCGCGTGGCCCGCTCTTCCAGGGGCTACTCAGTGGGCTCGCCGGGGCGATCGGATACGGCCTCGGGGTGTTCGCGGTGTGGCTGATCCGATTCATGCGGTCGCGGCCGACGACTCCACCCGCACCGCGGTGGGCCTGGCCTGTTCTGGTGATCGTCGGCGCGATCGAACTTGCATCGGGTGTCTGGTACTTCCACTACTGGCAGAGTCACGTTCGCACCCTGATGGGTGTTCCCCAACTGCAGTGGTTCAACTACCTGCAGGCGGCCGCGCTATCGGTCATCTTTCTGTTCACGTTCGTCGAGATCGGCCAGCTGACGGGACGTCTGGTCCGATTTCTCGTGCGCCAACTCAACCGCGTTGCACCTCCGCGGGTGTCGGTGGTCGTGGTGATCGCGGCCGTGATCGCGGTGAACATCGCCCTCATCAACGGCATCGTGGTGCGGGGCGCCATGAGCGTCATGAACACAACCTTCTCCAAGGTCAACAACGAGCTGGACCCGAACCGTCCGGCACCAACCACGCCGCTGCGTTCCGGCGGCCCCGGCTCGATGGTGTCCTGGGAGTCACTGGGTCATCAGGGACGCATCTTCGTCGGCGGAGGACCTACCGTCGCCCAACTCACCGAGTTCAACAAAACCCCGGCGACCGAACCGATTCGGGCATACGCCGGACTGAACTCCGTCACGGGGATCCGCGCTGGAGCCGAATTGGCCGCGTCGGAACTGGAGCGTGCCGGCGGGCTCAAGCGCAAGGTCATTGGGGTGGCCACCACGACGGGCACCGGGTGGGTCAATGCCGCCGAAGCGGGCTCGCTTGAGTACATGTACAACGGTGACACCGCGATCGTGAGTATGCAGTACTCGTTCCTGCCGAGTTGGCTGTCATTCCTGGTGGATAAGGAGAACGCGCGCCAGGCCGGTCAGGCTCTCTTCGAGGCGGTCGATGCGAAGGTGCGGGCACTTCCGGAAGCGCAGCGGCCCAAGATCGTCGTGTTCGGCGAGAGCCTCGGCTCCTTCGGTGGCGAGGCACCGTTCCTGAGCCCCAACAACATCATCGCCCGCACCAATGGAGCGTTGTTCTCCGGACCGACGTTCAACAACACCATGCGCGATGACATCACCGTCAATCGAGATCCCGGCTCACCGGAGTGGCTGCCGATCTTCGATGACGGCGCCAACGTGCGGTTTGCCGCGCGACCGGAGGACCTCGGCCGGCCCGACCAGCCGTGGGGTAATCCTCGGATTGTGTATCTACAGCACGCCTCCGATCCGATCGCGTGGTGGAGACCGGATCTTCTTTTCGCAGAACCGGATTGGCTGCGTGAGCCGCGCGGCTACGACGTGTCCAATGACATGAAGTGGATTCCGGTCGTGACGTTCCTACAGGTATCGGCTGATATGGCGGTGGCCGTCGACGTACCGGACGGTCACGGCCATCGCTATGTCAGGGACGTGGTTAACGCGTGGGCAGCGATCATGCAGCCGCCGGGGTGGACACCGGAGAAGACTGAGCGGCTACGACCGATGGTCAGATCCGACGAGAACCAGTAGGACCATCATGCTCAGCCATCGTTATCGCCTCCAGTTCAGCGCCGCTCTCATCGTGTCTGTCGCGACCAGCGTGGTGACGGGTTGTTCATCGGAGGGTGGGTCCCGCCTCAACTCGGCCGCTCCGGTTCCGGCTGCCGAACAGCCGAACGGCGCTTCCGGAGAGCAGCCCGTCGGGATGTCGCCCGGCGGGGTCACCACCAGAATTAATGTCCCGGCCCAATCCACCGAGGAGCAGTACGCGCAGGCCTGCATGGCGACCAAGGAGTGGATGACGGCCAAGGGCGGCGATCCCCAATCGATGGTGGAACCCTTCCTGAAGGAACTGCAGTCCTCCACCTCGACCGGCCCGGCGACCTTTAATTCAGCCTGGGCCGAACTCAGCACCGCGCAGCAGGCCGCCGTCATCATCGCCGTACAGGCCGCCGCAGACGGGGGCTGTTAGCCCGCTTTGAATCACGCCGACGGAAAACACGACGACACTAGCGAGTTATGGCCAAACGGGTAGCGCTGGCGCTCGGCAGCGGCGGAGCACGGGGATACGCGCACATCGGGGTGATCAACGAACTGCGCGACCGCGGCTACGAAGTGGTGGGTATCGCCGGGTCATCGATGGGGGCACTGGTCGGCGGGGTCTATGCCGCCGGCTCACTCGACGAGTTCACCGAATGGGCGCAGACCCTGACCCAGCGCACGATGCTGCGACTGCTGGACCCGTCGATTTCAGCCGCCGGCGTGCTGCGCGCCGGCAAGATCCTGGACGCGGTCCGCGACATGCTCGGCGATGCAGCCATCGAGAATCTGCCGATTCCCTTTACCGCGGTCGCGACCGATCTCATCGCGGGCAAGTCGGTGTGGCTGCAGCGCGGTCCGGTCGATGATGCGATCCGCGCGTCGATCGCGATCCCCGGGATCGTCGCACCGCATGTCCTCGACGGACGCCTCTTGGCCGATGGTGGGATCCTCGACCCGCTGCCGATGGCGCCGATCGCGGCGGTCAACGCCGACCTCACCATCGCCGTGAGCCTGTCTGGAACCGATACCGACCTGCGCGCCGACGAGCCGACCGGACTGGAAATGACCCCAACGCGTGAACGGCTCAACCGGCTGCTGCGCAGCACCTCAGCGCTGTTGGAGACACCGACCGCCCGATCGGTGCTGAGCCGGTTCGGCACCGGAGCGGAGATCGCCTCCGACACTGAGATTTCCACCGCGAAGATTTCCACCGCGAATTCCGGCGCCGACGAATCGGATTCGGAGATTTCCGACTCGGGGGAATTCGAGGCCCCGGCACCGAAACTGGGCAGCTTCGCGGTGATGAACCGGACGATTGAAATAGCCCAGGCCGCGCTGGCTCGCCATCAACTGGCCGCTTATCCGCCGGATGTGCTGATCGAGGTGCCACGAACCGCCTGCCGCAGTCTTGACTTTCACCGGGCCGCGGAACTTATCGAACTCGGCCGGGAGCTGACGGCCAAGGCGCTGGACAGTTCAAGCGAGGAGACCGAGAACCGACCCGGGGTTAGTGATTGAGATCAGCGCTCGCCGGCGTAGGCGCGCGCGACGCGTGTGACGAACTGGTAGACGCCTTCTTCTTCGGGTGCCAGTGGTCCCGGCTGGGCGTGGGGTGAACTCAGACCGCGTTGGACTGACTCACACGCCGTCCAGTCCTGACGGTTGGTGAGATCCCAGAAGTCGACCGCATAGGACGGATCGAAGCCTGGCCGCTCAGCGGCCTCCTTCGGAAACGCCCAGGCGCATTCGACGAAGGTACGGTCCACGGCCAACGGGGTCATCGTGTGCGTCATCACGTAGTCGGGGTGCAGGCTCACCAGGAGGTTGGGGAATCCGACCAGATACATGACGGTGCGAAGTTCCTGCGCGGACAGGCCCTTGATCGCCACGCCGCCGCTGCGTCCGGACAGCGACATCGTCTCGGCCTCATCGATCAGGAACATCGAGCCCCCCATCCAGTCTCCGGACAGCTCAACGTTGTCCCCACTGGTCGGCGGGCTGATCCTCGACAACTCGGGATGGATCGTCGAGCAGTGGTAGCACTCCTGGTAGTTCTCGGCGATGATCTTCCAGTTGGTGGCAAGTTCGTAGGAGTGCCGCGCGACGATCGTGAGATCCTCCGGCCGGTAGGGGCTGATGACCTCTTCAGTTCCGGCGACATGCTCAGCGAAGTTGGTGTCGCGCCCGCTGGGATCGACGAAAAGCCAGCCGTGCCAATTAACGAGCCGAAGTTCGGTCAGTCCGAACCCTGCGTTGTCGAGGTCGTCGAATCCGGGGGCCTTGCGCAGTTCGCCATTGAGTTTGAACGACCACGAGTGGTAGGGACACACCACACCGCGACGTTTCGTGGTGGCTCCGCAGGCCAGCAGTTCATGTCCGCGGTGGCGGCAAACGTTGGCGAACGCCCGTACGACCTCGTCCTCATCGCGTACCAGCAGGATGCCGTTGGCGCCGGTGCCGACCGCGCGCTGTGCGCCGACACCGTCAAGGTCGGAGGCGTGGCCGACACAGTGCCAGCCGGAGAAGATATTGCGTTGCTCCCACTCGAACACTTCAGGATCGACATAGGCCTCACGCGGCAGCATTCGCGAGGACCCAAACGGCGCCAGCGACGCGGCAAGTCCATCTGCGGGAAGCGGGGCCGGATCCGACTGTTTGAACATGCAGTCAAGAATAGTCCGCGCAGTGGTTAAGGTCTACCCCAACGCGGCTACCTTCAGCGGTTCAGGCCTCACCTGCGAATGCCGCAATACCGCCCGCGGCGGTGTTATCCCCGCGAGTCATCCGGCGATAGATGAGGTAACCCACCGTGATCGCCAGCAATGCAGCGAACAGCAACAGCGTGGCTAACGCATTGAGCGCCGGTGTCGGGGCGGCACGCGCAGTGTTGTAAATCTTCACCGAGACCGGCTCGGTCGAGGAGTTTCCAGACAGGTAGCGCACCAGCACGAAGTCATCGATCACATCCGCGAACACCAGGACCGTGCTGGCGAAAATCGCCGGAAGCAACATCGGCAATGTGACCCGGCGTAAAGCCGCCAGCGGTGACGCCCCCAGATCCATTGCAGCTTCTTCGTATTGGGTACCGATGGTGGCAAGGCGAGCACGAACCAACACTGCGGGGTAGGCGATCTGGAAGGTGACCAGACCGAGCACCTGCGCGCCGGTGCCCAACTCAATCGGTAGCGGCAGCGACGTCACCACAAACAGCAGTGCGACGGCCAGTAGCACCTCGGGCAACACAAAGGAGACCAGCATGAGCATGTTCGCCCCGGCCGGCAGGCGCCCGCGCCACCGGTCGATCCCGATCGCGAACATCACGCCGAGTGGAACGGTGATCAGCGTGGCGATGACACCCAGCTTCAACGTCTGAAACAGGGCGGTGTGCAGTGCGGCATCGTGCCAGACCGACTTGACCGGATCCCCGAAGTACCAGCGGGTGGAGAAGCCCTGCCAGACGGTGCGGGACCGCCCATCATTGAACGAAAAGATGACCGCGATCAGCACTGGGATCAGCGACCACGCCAGGTACCCGAACGTGACCGCCACCAGGATCCGCGGAGGTCGCCACGGATCGTTCCACCACGCGACCGGCCCCCTCATGACGCCGTGTCCCCGCGCGACGTCACCCGCACGTAGTAGAACATCGGCAAGACCGCGACCAGCAGGACCAGCATCACCAGCGCGCCGGCCTGACCGGTCTGTCCCGGAGACTGCACGCTGTCGTTGATCAGGTTGCCCACCATCGCGGTCTTCGGCGAGGCCGACAGCATGTCCGAGGTGAAGTAGTCACCCAGCATCGGCAGGCAGGTCAGCAGAACTGCGGCCACAATCGTGGGCCGGCACATCGGCAATGTCACCCGCCAGAATGACGCGAACCGGCTGGCACCAAGATCGCGGGCCGCCTCGAGAGTGGACTGCGGCAGGCGGTCCAACCCGGCATACAACGGCAGAATCATGTACGCCACATAGCCGTAGACCAACCCCAACACGACAACTACGGGCTGGCCGGTCAGCCAATGTGTCCGGACATCGAACACCCCGCCGAAACTGAGCATCCGGTTGACCAGTCCGTCATCCTGCAGCAGATTCACCCAGGCCAGCATCCGCATCATGTAGCTGATCCAGAACGGTGCGATCAACGCGGCCAGCAACAGGCCTTTCCATCTGCCGGACAACCGCGCGGTGTAGTAAGCCACTGGGAAGGCCAGCAGCAGGCACACCAGGCCGGCCAACAGCACATAGATCGCAGTGCGCAGCAATGCCGGACCAAAGATGTTGTTATCCCCGACGATGCGGCTCAGGACGTAGTTGAACTGAGCCGGGTTCCACTGCAGCGGATTCCACACCGGGACGGCCGTGCGGAAGATCGGGTCAGTCCGGCCGAAGACGATCGCCAACACGACATACAGCGGCGCCAGAAAGAACAGCAGCAGCCAGATAATCCCCGGCGCGGCCAATGCGGGCCCGAGTGCAGGAAGGCGCACCCGTTTCGACTGCGGCTTCGCTTGCGTCGCAACCTCAGTCAGCGTCACCGGGGTCAGGATCCCCCGGCCTTGAAGGCACGCCAGACGTTGTGCCACGCCGCGTCGTTTTCGGGGTCGAGTTCCAGGATTCGGTAGCCGACGTCGTAGTACTCGGGCCGAACGATGGCGGTCTTGATGTTCTCTGCAACGAAGCCATCCGCCACGAGGGAGTCCGGACTCATCGACACCTGGGGCGGCTGGTAGCCGATCTGCTTGAAGTTCTGCTTTGCGGATTCGGTCTCAAGCATGTGGTTAATGAACATGTGTGACAACACCGGATTCTTACCGCCACGCAAAATCACCATCAGGTCGTTGTCCACCAACCCTTTTCCATCAGTGGGGAACCAGTAGCGCAGCACCTCGGCCGTCACGCCCTCAGGCAGGTAGTTCTGCGCGTTGATGATGTCGCCGGACCACATCTGCGTCAGTCCGATCTGACCGGTGGGCACGTCGGTGTACATCGTGATCGTGACCTTCGGCGATGTCGCCGCCACCAGTGCGGTCAACTGCTCGCCGACTATTTTGAGGTCCGCTGCAGACGAGGTGTTCACATCCGTGATGCCCGACTTGAGCAGGACCATCGACATCGCGGTGTGCCAGTCATCGATCACAGCCGTCTTGTTCTTGTAGGCCGGATCCCACAGTGACTCGTAGGGGTTCTTCAGCGCGCCGATGTCGGCTGGCACCACGGTGTTGTTCCAGCCGATGCCGGTGGTGTACACGGTGTAGGGCGTTGTGTAGCGCCACTGCTGGTCGTAGAAGGGGTTGGTGAACACCGGCCAGACGTTATTGATGTTCGGGATGTAACTGTGATTCAGCGGCCTTAGCAGCGAACCGTTCACCAGCTTGCCGATCTTGTCGTAGCTCGGGAAGAAGACGTCGTAATCGACACTGCCGGCGCGGATCTTGGTGATTGCCTCGTCGGTGTCGTTAAAGGTCGAGACCGCAACGGTGGCGCCGTACTTCTCCTCGAAGGACTTGATGGCATCCGGCGAGACATAATCGGCATAGGTGTAGAGCTGTAGCGTCGCGCCCTTCTCCGGGGCGAGCCCGGCGGCGATCGGCTCATTGTCTTTGGCGATATCCCAGGTAACCGGTTTGTCCGGCGAGGCGATCTTCATACTCGGCGCCGATGACGTCTGATCCGACTTGGCGCAGGCGTCAAGAAACATCACAAGGGCGGGTGTTCCGCCCGCCAGGAGTGCGGCGCGCTGCAAAAACTGCCGGCGGCTTGAACTGGGTCGGCTGGGTACGGGCATTGCGGCCTCCGGAATCACGAGGTTGATCGGTATCAGGACTCTCGCACATTTAAGACACCGATACCCGGCGTTGAGGTCAAGTGCGTTTCGCTTCTTGTCGCCCGGGGATCTCTGACATAGACTGAACGCTCAGTCAGGAATTGTC
The DNA here is from genome assembly GCA_943331415.1 of Bifidobacterium breve. Classification (GTDB taxonomy): domain Bacteria; phylum Actinomycetota; class Actinomycetes; order Mycobacteriales; family Mycobacteriaceae; genus Mycobacterium. The sequence goes on along the minus strand of CALQLM010000002.1, from coordinate 2,124 downwards.
CGGGCCGCCTCTTCCCAGGTGGGCAGGGCAATCGAGCGGAGGTTTCCCGTGGTATCGCCGGCTATCGAAAGACCGGTCCGGGGCGACATCGACGCCCTCATAGCCCACGAAGAGCAGGTGTTCCTGCGCCGGCAACCGCGCAGCACCGAACTCATCGCACTCGCCGGAGAACATCTGGCCGGCAGTGCGACATCGAACTGGCAGATCGCCCAACCGCAAGCGGTCTGGATGAGCCACGGTGCCGGTTCCAAGGTGTACGACGTCGACGGTACCGAGTACGTCGATATGCACGGCGGTTACGGGGCGTCCATCGCCGGTCACGCGCATCCGGCGATCGTCGCCGCCGTCAGTGAACGAGTGCGGCGCGGGACACATTTCGCACAACCCACCGAGGACGCCATCTGGAACGCCGGCGAACTGGCCCGCCGCTTCGGCCTGCCGCAGTGGCGATTCGCGAACTCCGGCACCGAAGCCACCATGGATGCCGTGCATCTGGCCCGGTCGGTGACTGGACGTGACCTGATCATCAAGGTCGAGGGTTGCTACCACGGCCACCATGATTCGGTACAGGTGTCGGTACTCCCGGAAGCCGATGAAGTCGGCCCCCGCGACCATCCGACCGGTGTACCCGGAAATTCCGGAATCCCCTCCGCGATAAGAGATTTAGTTGTGGTCGTGCCGTTCAACGACCCGGAGGCCGTTGCCAGGGCGTTGGCTGAGCATCCGAATCAGATTGCCGGCATGATCGTCGAACCGGCGATGATGAACGCCGGCATCATCCCTCCTGTCGACGGCTACCTGGCCGCGATCCGGGAGCTGCTGCACGCAGCCGGCGCGCTGCTGATCTTCGATGAGGTGAAGACAGGGTTCTGTACCGGGCCCGCCGGAATCACCGGGCTGTCCGGTGTGACACCCGATATGGTCTGTCTCGCCAAGGCACTGGGTGGCGGTATCTCGGTTGCTGCTATCGGCGGCACCAACGAGGTCATGTCGGCGATCGCCGACGGTCGCTACGAACAGGTGGGCACCTTCAACGGCAACCCGCTGGCGATGGCCGCCACCAGAGCTAACCTCTCCGAGGTCCTCACCCCGGAGGGATATGCGCATCTGGATCGCCTTGCCACCCGGCTGCGGTCCAGTCTGGACGCGACCATCGCCGAGTACGGCTACGGCTGGCATGTGGTCAGCATCGGAGCCAAGGGCTGCGTGGCCTTCCGCACCGAGCCGGTCCGGGAGTTTCGCGACTTCCTGGAGATCGATACCAACATCGGGCACCTGCACTGGCTGATGCAGCACAATGGCGGTGTTTTTCTGCCGCCATGGGGCAAGATCGAGCAATGGTTGCTGTCCGTCCAACACACCGAAGCAGATGTGGACCGGTTCGCGGCGAACTTCGCACGGCTGGCCACGTCAGTGGCCGGCTGACCGCTCGCCTGCGAGCCCGATGAGCGGCGGTGCCATCCGGCTTGAGAAGCTGGCCAAGGCATACGACGGTATTCCTGCCGTAACGGGTATCGATCTCGATATCCCCGCGGGACAGTTCTATTCTTTGCTCGGCGCCTCGGGATGCGGTAAGACCACCACGTTGAGGATGATCGCCGGCTTCGAGAAACCGGACTCCGGACGCATCGAACTCGACGGCCGCGACGTGGTCTCCGATCCGCCGCACAAAAGACCGGTCAACACCGTCTTCCAGTCCTATGCGCTGTTCCCTTTCATGACTGTGTGGGACAACGTCGCGTTCGGCTTGCGGTATCACAAAGCCACTAAAGCCGAGACGAAAGAGCGCGTGGGCGCGGCCTTGGACCTGGTCCAGATGAATCCACTCGCCAAACGCAAGCCCACTCAACTGTCCGGCGGTCAGCAGCAGCGGGTCGCGCTGGCACGAGCCCTGGTATTGCGCCCGCGGGTCCTCCTGCTCGATGAGCCGCTGGGCGCACTGGATGCCAAGTTACGTAAACAATTGCAGCTGGAACTGCGGGCTGTGCAGCGCGAGGTGGGCATCACCTTCGTCTACGTCACCCACGACCAAGAAGAAGCGCTCACAATGAGCGACCAGATTGCGGTACTGGCCGAGGGCCGAGTCGAGCAGGTGGGCCCGCCGCAGGAGATCTACACCGCACC
>CALQLM010000001.1 GCA_943331415.1 Bifidobacterium breve | reverse complement strand
GTGGACCACCGCATTGATGAGCGCCAGGTGGGTGAACGCCTGCGGAAAGTTGCCCAGGTGCCGGCCGGTACGCGGCTCGATCTCCTCGGCGTAGAGGTGCAGCGGACTGGCGAAGGACAGCAGTCGCTCGCACAGATGCCGGGCCCGCCTCACCTCACCGATCTCGACCAATGCCGATACCAGCCAGAATGAGCAGATCGTGAAGCTGCCCTCCTCGCCGGACAAACCGTCGTCGGTCTCTTCGGTGCGGTAGCGCAGCACCAGACCGTCGTCGGTGAGTTCGTCGGCGATGGCCAATACGGTGGCGCGCACCCGCGGATCATCCGAGGGCAGGAATCGCAGCAGCGGAACCAGCAGCAGGGAGGCGTCCAGGGCGTCGTCCCCGTAACGCTGAGTGAATACCCCGCGTTTGTCGACGCCGTTGGCCAGGATGTCGGCCTTGATCTCGTCGGCGATCACCCGCCACTGCTGCGCGTAGCTTGTCGAGCCTTGAAGGTCGGCCAGTTTGGCACCGCGATCCAGTGCCACCCAGCACATCACCTTCGATGAGGTGAAATGCCGGGGTTCGCCACGCACCTCCCAGATGCCGCGGTCCGGTTCGCGCCAGTGTTTGATGGCCTCTTCGACCTGTTCCTTGAGCACCGGCCAGAGTTGATCGGAGATGTTTTCCCGCGACTTGGCGTGCAGGTAGACAGAATCGAGCATGGTGCCCCAGATATCGTGCTGGCGCTGGTTGTAGGCGCCGTTCCCGATACGCACCGGCCGGGCATTGTCATAGCCGGAAAGATGGGTCAATTCCTCCTCGACGAGTTCGCGCTCACCGCCGACGGCGTACATCACCTGCAACGGTTGTCGCTCACCGTTATTGGCACCCGACACATCAGCGATGAAGGAGAAGAAGTCATCGGCTTCACGATCCAGTCCCAGCGTGTAGAGACCCCAGAGCGCGAATGTGGAGTCGCGCACCCATGCGTAGCGATAGTCCCAGTTGCGCTCACCGTGTGGCGTCTCGGGAAGCGAAGTGGTACTTGCGGCGAGTAGCGCACCTGTCGGGGAGTACGTCAGTCCTTTGAGGGTGAGCGCACTACGTTGTAGGTAGGAACGCCACGGATGGTCGGGGAACTGGCCGATGTTGATCCACTGTCGCCACGCTTCACTGGTCTGCCACATCTTGTCGGCGGCTTCCCCGAAGGTCTGCGGTGCGGGATGCTCCGACCAAGAAAGTGCCACGAACGCGTCATCGCCCTCTTTGAGCCGGGTGCGCGCACGGGCTTCCCGGCCCTCCAGGCCAATGCGCAGGTTGGTGGTCAACCGCAGCGTGGGGTGGGCATCAGGGTCGGTGTGGGACCGGGCGATCGCCTCGCCATAAGCCTCGGCTGAGTACTCCCACTCGGCGGTGCCGCGGCCGTAGTCGAAGGCGGGCTCGCAGTTCATCACCAGTTCGACCGTGCCGCTCACGCATCGCACGGTTCGCAACAGGATGTGCTCGGCATCCCAGTCCATCGGGGTACGGCGGTGCGTGCTTGACCGGGCTTTGGTGTCATGCCAGGGGCCCATCACCAGTGCATCGCGCACGATGAGCCAGCCGGTATGGGTCTGCCAGGTCGTTTCCATGATCAGACTGCCCGGCAGATAGCGGCGCGCCGCCGGAACCGATACCCCGTACGGGCCGAGTCGGAAGTGCCCGGCACCGCGGTCCAAGATAGATCCGAACACGCTGGGGGAGTCGGGGCGCGGCACGCACATCCACTCCACCGAGCCGGCCGCCGAGATCAGGCAGGTGTTCTCACAGTCCGAGAGGAATGCGTAGTCGGCGATCGGAGGAAACGGGCTGCGCTGCTGACCGGTAGTCGGGTACGGCAAGGGTTCGATGTCCTCGCCCGCGGGTTGGGCTTGCAGAACCATCCCGCAATCATGGCTGGCGGGGCGCGCGCCGTCCACCGATCGGCCCAGAATCACCTCAGCTGTCTCTTCCGGCATAAGGTTGTCGCGTGGCCGGGTTCTTGAGCTGGTGGGACGGAGCTGAACTCTGGCTGTCCGGGCTCGGATTCGTCCTGCAAACCGTGATTGTCATGCCGGTTGTTCTGGTGCTGGCCTACGGGATCGCTGTGGGTATCGACGCGATCCTGGGTAACGGCATCGCAGTAGTACGACGTCTTCGCGGGCAACAAGGCCCGCGCCGGTGAGCGGTATGCCACGATCACGGGTGACGTTGGCTCTGGTCGCTCTACTCGTGCTGGTTGTGGTGGTCTGGTTACTCAACCGCTGAGATCTCGGAAATTGATGACTAACTGATAGGTGAAGAAAACGTGCGTGTTGAGATGAAGCAAACCACTGCCGGGTTCGCCGTTGCGGTATTGGCGGTGCTGGGCATTGCCGGGTGCACCCAGTCCAAGCCTGGTGACAGTGCGGCCCAGACCGATCTCAAGATCGTCGCGCAGATGCCGGTAGACCAAAACGGTGCCGAGGTCACGTTGGCGACGGGAACGACCCCGATCAGCCCGGCCGGGGACGGCAACGCCAACTGCGCGCCCGTGCAGATCGCCATGGCCGGCCCACTGACCGGAGCCGATGCCCCATTCGGTGGAAATGTCAGGGACGGTGCTCAACTCGCGGTCGATCAGCACAACGCCGCCAACCCTGGATGCCAGGTGCAGCTGAAAACCTTTGACACTGAGGGTGATCCGCAGAAGGCGACGGCGGTCGCGCCGCAGATCGTCGATGATCCGTCCATTGTTGGGCTGGTCGGCCCGACCTGGTCCGGTGAGACCAAGGCGACCGGTTCGGTGTTCGATCAGGCCGGTCTGGTTGCCATCACTCCGGCGGCGACCAATCCCGTGCTGTCGGAGCAGGGGTGGAAGACCTTCTTCCGTGGCCTCTCCAGCGACGCCGTGCAGGGCCCATCGCTGGCCAACTATCTCAAGAACAAACTCGGCGTGAAGAAGGTTTGCGTCGTCGATGACAGCACCGACGCCGGCGTCGGCCAGACCAAGGCGATCGCCGATACCCTCGGCCCGATAGCCGACTCCGCCTGCAGAATTTCGGTGAAGAAGGGCGACAAGGATTTCTCAGCGGCGGTAACCCAGATCCAGGGTCAGTCGCCGGATGCGGTCGTCTTCGCGTCGTACTACACCGAGGGTGCGCTGCTGTTGCAGCAGCTGCGTGAGGCTGGTTTCACCGGCTTGTTCGCCGGTCCCGACGGTCTCAAAGACCCGCAGTTCCTCAAGGCGGCCGGCGAATCCGCCAAAGACGCCGTGCTGTCCTGCCCCTGCGGTCCTGCGACCGGAGCTTTCCTTGATCAGTACACAGAGAAGTTCGGCCAGGCGCCCGGCACCTATAGCGTCGAGGCCTATGACGCGGCCACCATCCTGCTGACGGGTATTGATTCCGGTGCCGTCACTCGGCCGGCCCTCCTGGAATTCGTCAGGGGTTATGACGGTCAGGGCGTCGCCCGCAAGTACCAGTGGACCGACACCGGCGAACTCACCTCGAATCTCATCTGGATTTACAAGGTTCAGTAGCCCACGCGCCACCCGTGTGATCCGCACCGATTGTGCGGGTGTTATCGTTCCGCCATGCAATCGGCGATCCGCTACGTCTTGGCGGTACCAGGCGTTGGTGTGCACGCCGTTGCTGTTTCTGCATGTTGGTGTCTCTGACCCTCTGCTGCCCTGCGGTTTGGTGTTGGTGATGACTGTGCCTGCAATCCCATTTCTCCGTCGGGGCGGATTTGTGAGCCCGATCCAAACCGACGATGAGAAAGGCTTTTCATGACTACGTTTTCCACGGTCCTTGGCAAATTTCAGGTTGCTGCGGCACTGGCAACCGCCGCTACGGTGCTCGCCGCTTGCGGTGGCGGATCCAGCGACGTTGCCGGCGGCGGCGACGGACCGAAGGCGGATACCACCCTGACCTTGGTGGCCTATGCGGTTCCCGAACCCGGCTGGAGCAAGATTATTCCGGCGTTCGCGGCATCGCCTGAAGGCAAGGGCGTCGACGTGACGACCTCCTATGGCGCCTCTGGCGATCAGTCCCGGGCTGTCGTCGACGGTAAGCCCGCCGACATCGTGAACTTCTCGGTCGAACCGGATGTCACCCGACTGGTCAAGGCTGGGAAGGTCGCTGCCGACTGGAATGCCGATGTCACTAAGGGCATCCCGTTCGGATCGGTGGTCTCCCTGGTGGTCCGCAAGGGCAACCCTAAGAACATCAAGGACTGGGACGACCTCCTTGCGCCCGGAATCGAGGTCGTCACGCCCAGCCCGCTGAGTTCCGGATCGGCCAAATGGAATCTGCTCGCGCCGTACGCGGCCAAGAGCGACGGTGGGAAAGACCAGCAGGCCGGGCTCGAGTTCGTCAACCGACTGGTCTCCGATCACGTCAAGACCCGACCCGGCTCCGGCCGGGAAGCCACCGATGTGTTCCTGCAGGGCACCGGAGACGTGCTGCTGAGCTACGAGAACGAGGCCATCAACATCGAACGGCAGGGCAAGGAGGTCGAGCACGTCAACCCGCCGCAGACCTTCAAGATTGAGAACCCGGTGGCGGTGGTCACCAGCAGCGCCCACCCCGACAAGGCGGTCGCACTGAAGAATTTTCTCTTCACGCCCCAGGGTCAGAAAATCTGGGCGCAGGCCGGCTTCCGGCCGGTGGATCCGGCGGTGGCAGCGGAATTCGTGACGGATTTCCCGGTGCCGGAGAAGCTCTGGACCATCGCTGACCTGGGTGGATGGAGCACGGTGGATCCGGCGTTATTCGACAAGGAGAATGGCTCCATCACCACCATCTACAAGAGAGCCACCGGATGACGGTAGCCACTGCGTCCAGCGTCTGGGCTCGCCGTGATCGTTCGGCCCCGGCCCTGGCCGGTGCCGCGTCGATCTGGCTGAGTGTGATCGTGCTGCTCCCGTTGGCCGCGATCGTGTGGCAGTCGGCCAAGGGCGGATGGGGGGCATTCTGGGCCGCTATCACCTCGACCGCGGCAGTGGAATCCTTCCAGGTGACGCTCATCGTCGCAGTGGGTGTCACCTGTGTGAATGCGGTGTTCGGCTTGCTCGTGGCATGGGTGCTGACCCGGGATGATTTTCCCGGCAAGCGGCTGGTCGATTCTGTGATCGACCTGCCTTTTGCGCTGCCGACTATCGTCGCGAGCCTCGTCATGTTGGCGCTCTACGGCCCCAGCAGCCCGGTGAATCTGCAACTGCAGCACACCAAGTGGGGTATCGGGGTGGCCCTGCTCTTCGTCACATTGCCTTTCGTGGTCCGCTCGGTTCAGCCGGTGCTGCTGGAACTCGACCACGAGGTCGAGGAGGCCGCGGCATCGTTAGGTGCGAGCAACCCGGTGATCTTCACGCGGGTGGTCCTGCCGGCATTGCTGCCTTCGCTCCTATCGGGCGCGGGCCTGGCGTTCGCTCGCGCCATTGGCGAGTTCGGTTCGGTGGTCCTCATCGGAGGCGCGGTGCCGGGCGAGACCGAGGTCTCGTCGCAATGGATCCGGACGTTGATCGAGAACGACGACCGCACTGGAGCTGCCGCCGTTTCCATTGTGCTGCTTGTAGTTTCATTTCTGGTACTGCTGGTTTTGCGAACGGTTGGATCGCGCGCGTCCAGGCGTGAGGAGCTGGCGGCATGATCCTGTCGCCGCTGGCCCGCTATCTCAGTCGCTTCATCGCGCTGGCCTACGTGACGGTGCTGGTGGTCGTGCCGGTCGGGCTGATCGTCTGGCGGACTTTCGCGCCGGGTTTCGGCGCCTTCTTTGCGTCGATCACCACCCCGGCCGCGATCTCCGCACTGCAGCTCTCGCTGTTGGTTGTCGCGATTGTCGTGCCGCTCAATGTCATCTTCGGCGTGCCGACGGCACTTCTGTTGGCGCGTAAACGGTTCCGCGGCAAGGCTATTTTGCAGGCTGTCATCGATCTGCCGTTCGCAGTGTCACCTGTAGTGGTGGGTGTGGCGCTCATCCTGTTATGGGGGACTGCGGGCCTGCTAGGCGGCGTGGAGAATGATCTGGGATTCAAGATCATCTTCGGGCTGCCGGGTATCGTCTTGGCCAGTATCTTCGTCACCGTGCCTTTCGTGATTCGCGAGGTCGAGCCCGTGTTGCATGAGCTGGGCACCGATCAGGAAGAGGCGGCGGCGACACTGGGTTCCAGTTGGTGGCAGACCTTTTGGAAAATCACCCTGCCATCGATCCGGTGGGGGCTCACCTACGGAATCGTGCTGACGGTCGCCCGCACCTTGGGCGAGTACGGTGCGGTGATCATGGTGTCGTCCAACTTGCCGGGAACGTCGCAGACCCTGACGCTGCTGGTGTCCGATCGCTACAACCGGGGTGCCGAATACGGCGCCTACGCCATCGCGACGTTGCTGATGATGGTCGCGGTGCTGGTCCTGATAGTCCAGGTGGTGCTGGACGCTCGGCGACGGCAGGTGGGTTGATGAGGAGCAGGATCTCGTGACGAATGCCATCACCGTGATCGGTGCGAACAAGCGCTACGGTGAGTTCACCGCCCTCGACAACGTCGATTTCGTCGTACCTGCCGGCTCATTGACCGCACTGCTGGGACCGAGCGGCTCGGGAAAGTCCACCCTGTTGCGCACGATTGCCGGGTTGGATACGCCGGATAGCGGCACCGTCACCATCAATGGCAGAGACGTCACCGAAGTTCCGCCGCAGCGGCGCGGGATCGGATTCGTATTCCAGCACTATGCGGCGTTCAAACACCTGACCGTGCGCGACAATGTCGCGTTTGGACTCAAGATCCGCAAGTTGCCGGCAGCCGAGATCAAGGACAAGGTCGACAACTTACTCGAAGTGGTGGGACTAGCGGGATTTCAGACGCGCTACCCCAATCAACTCTCCGGCGGCCAGCGACAGCGAATGGCATTGGCCCGCGCTCTCGCGGTGGACCCTGAAGTGCTGCTGTTGGACGAGCCGTTCGGCGCGCTGGACGCGAAAGTGCGCGAAGATCTTCGTGCTTGGCTGCGGCGTTTGCACGATGAGGTGCATGTCACCACTGTGCTCGTCACCCACGATCAAGCCGAGGCGCTAGACGTGGCCGATCGCATCGCGGTGCTCAACAAGGGTCGTATCGAGCAGGTCGGCACACCGTCGGAAGTGTATGACAGCCCTGCCAACTCGTTTGTGATGTCGTTTCTGGGCAACGTCTCCTCGCTGAATGGAATCTTGGTGCGCCCGCACGATATCCGGGTGGGCCGAACCCCGGAGATGGCGATCGCCGCCGGTGACGGGACTGCGGAGAGCACCGGTGTCATCCGCGCGACGATCGACCGAGTGGTGTATCTCGGGTTCGAGGTTCGTGTCGAACTGATCAGTGCCACCACGGGTGCTCCGTTCGTGGCACAGATCACTCGCGGCGACGCGGAGGCACTAGGACTCAAGGATGGCGATACCGTCTACGTCCGCGCGACGAGGATACCGCCCATCGCCGGCGTACAGCAGTTGCACCCCTAATGGTGTCGTGCATCTAGAGTTGATGGAGTACGGGCCCGAGGCTGATGCCAAACATGGAGGATTCACTGTGAAGGATGCGGAATGAAAATAGGCGAATCTTCCCTGCGCCTGCTGCTCGGGGCGTGTGCGCTCGTGGTAGCGGTAGCTGCGACCGGGGGTTGCACTCGCACGGTGTCCACGGCTCCTGAGGCGGATTCGGTCACCCCGGCACAGACATCAATCGCACCATCAACCACCGAGGAGCAGACCATGACAGAAGGCAGTGGCGGGAATGGTGGCCAGGGCGGCAATGGTGGCCAGGGCGGTAAAGGCGGCCAGGGTGGCCAGGGTGGACAAGGTGGTCAGGGCGGTAAAGGTGGCCAGGGCGGCCAGGGTGGCCTAGGCGGAATCGATGGTGCCGACGGCGCTGATGGTGCCGACGGCGCCGACGGTGCGTCGGGCTGAGACTAGGCGGCCAGGCGTTGGGCGACGGCGGAATCGAATCGGTCGAGCACCGTCGCCGCGACCAGACGGTGAGCGCCGAGCGGTTCGGCCATCACGATTTCAGCAGATGAACACACAGCGGCTACCCGGTCGGTGATCCGTCCGGGAGCAATGAACCAGGGTGCCACGGCTATTCGTCGGGCGCCGAGCTGGCGGAGTTGTTCGATGCCGTCATTAATCGTCGGTGCCGGGCCGGTGGCGTAGGCCACCCGCACCCCGGCCCAGCGGGACCCGCGAGCTAGCGCATCGGCGACGGTGGCAGTGCCTGCATTGGCGTCCGCGTGAGAGGAGCCCACCGCCACCACCAGCACCCCGGTATCGCCGCTGGCGCGATCCACGCTCACCTCGCGCAGACGGTGAGCCAGCACCCGCACCAGGCGCGGGTCCTCGCCCAGGGTCTCGGCCTGGAGTACGTCAACCCCGGTGTCGGCAATGATTGCCGGAATGTCGACACGTGCGTGGTAGGCGCTGGCCAGTAGCAGCGGAGTCATGACTGCCGGGCTTCTCAGTCCGGTGAGCACATCGCGCAGGTTGGGTGTGCTCTTCTCGCAGAAAGCCACCCGAACGTCAAGACCTGGCCTGAGCCGGCGGATCTGGTCGGCGACCGCGTGCGTGGTGACTGCCGATCGGGGGTCCGCGCTGCCGTGTGCGGTGAGTACCATTTTCATGAGATGTGCAACCCGCATTCGGTCTTGGACAGGCCCTTCCAGCGGCCGCTACGCGGATCGGCGCCATCGACCGGTTTGGCGGTGCACGGCGCACATCCGATCGATGGATAGCCCTCCTCGACAAGGGGATTCACCAACACGCCGTTGGCCTCGATGTAGGCCTGCATCTCATCGTCGGTCCAGGCCGCCAATGGGTTGACCTTGACCAGTGCGAAAGTCTCATCAAAACTGATCAGCGGAGTTTCGGCGCGGGTGGGGGACTCCACTCTGCGGATGCCGGTGACCCACGCCGAATAGCTCCGAAGAGCCTTGCTCAGCGGTTCCACCTTGCGCAATCGGCAGCACTGTTCCGGGTCACGGGCGAACAGGTCTTTCCCCAACAATTCATCCTGTTGGGCCACCGATCGCTCGGGCGTGACGTTAACGATGGTGACGCCGTAGACGGACTCGACGGCGTCGCGGGTACCGATGGTCTCGGCGAAGTGATAACCGGTGTCCAGGAATAGCACGTCCACGCCGGGGCGAACCTTGGCAGCCAGATCGATCAGCACCGCATCCTGCATATTGGACGCCACGACGTAACGGTCCCGGAAGTGCGCGTCGGTCCACGCCAGAATCTCAGGGGCGGTGGCGCCATCGAGTTCGGCCGCCCCGCGGGCGGCAAGCTCGCGCAACTGTGTCTCAGTCATCTGGATATCAGTCATCGCAACTGTTCCTCGTCTGCCCGCACTGCCCACTGGGCGAAACGCTCGCCAGGCTCGCGGTGTTCGGTGAAGTTCCGCACCACTCGCTCGATATAGTCGCCTACCTCCGCGCCGGTGACCTTGTGCTGACGCAGCTTTCGGCCGAAGCCACTGTCCAGCCCGAGGCTGCCGCCAAGATGGACCTGGAACCCCTCGGTGGTTCCGCCATCAGCGTCTTCGATGACCTGGCCCTTGAATCCGATGTCGGCGATCTGGATCCGGGCACACGAGTTGGGGCAACCGTTGAGGTTGACGGTGATCGGGACGTCAAATTTGGCGTTGAGGTCGGTCAGGCGTTGCTCGAGTTCGGGGACCAGGGTTTGCGCGCGCGTGCGGGTTTCAGCGAAGGACAGCTTGCAGAACTCGATTCCGCTGCACGCCATGAGATTGCGCCGCCAGTGGGAGGGAGTCGATGGCAGCCCCAGTGCATCCAGGCCGGAAATCAACTCATCGAGCCGGTCGTCGGGCACGTCCAGAATTACCAGTTTCTGATAGGGCGTGAACCTGATGCGGTCTGAACCGACCTTCTCGGCCAGGTCGGCAATCGCGGTCAGGATGGTTCCGGACACCCGACCGGCTATCGGGGCCACGCCTACGGCGTTGAGTCCATTGCGAAGACGTTGCACTCCGACGTGATCGATCGGGTGCGCGGTCGGTTTTGGCGCGGGGCCGTCGATCAGGGGCCGCTTGAGATACTCCTGTTCAAGAACTGCGCGGAATTTCTCCACGCCCCAGTCCTTCACGAGGAACTTCAGTCGTGCCTTCGACCGCAGCCGGCGATAGCCGTAATCCCGAAAGAGACTGACAACTGCTTCCCAGACATCGGGAACCTCATCGAGTGGTACCCATGCGCCGAGGCGTTGAGCCAGCATGGGGTTGGTTGACAGCCCGCCGCCTACCCATAGGTCAAGACCAGGACCGTGTTCGGGGTGGTTCACCCCGATGAACGCGACGTCATTGACCTCGTGCACCACATCCTGCAAACCACTGATGGCGGTCTTGAATTTACGCGGCAGATTCGAATACTCCGGTTTGCCGACGTAACGGCGGACGATTTCCTCGACCGCCGGAGTGGCGTCAAGCACTTCATCGAGCGACTCGCCGGCCAGCGGTGACCCAAGGACGACACGGGGGCAGTCACCACAGGCCTCGGTGGTCTGTAGGCCCACCGCGTCGAGTCGACGCCAAATCTCCGGCATGTCCTCGACCCGGATCCAGTGGTATTGCACGTTCTGACGGTCGGAGATATCAGCGGTGTCGCGCGCGAATTCGGTCGAGAGGGTGCCCAGGGTGCGCAGTGCGGCAGCGGTCAGTGCACCGCCGTCGCTGCGAACGCGCAACATGAAGTAGGGCGCTTCGAGCAGGTCGATGTTTTCATCACCGGTGAATGTGCCGTCGTACCCCTGGACGCGCTGGGTGTAGAGGCCCCACCAGCGGAACCGGCCCCGAAGGTCGGTCTTGTCGATGCTGTCGAATCCGTCGCGAGCGTAAGTGCTCTCGATGCGCGCCCGCACATTGAGTGGATCATCGTCGAGCTTGGTCTGCTCGTTGGCGTTGAGCGGTTCGGTTTCGCCGAGCGCCCACTGGCCTTCGCTGCGAGCTTTAGGGGGCTGAGTCATGAAATGTGCTCCTCATGTCAAGGAGCTGGCCTGGGAGCAGCGACGGCACCGGTGAACTCGACTCCGGCGGCGCAGATCCGGCGGCCAGCTGAAGTTCTGGTGGGCGGGCTACGGCGTCAGGCCAGACAACAACAGCTGCAAACGCGCTTGAAGTCGATATGCCGCCGAGCCACCAGCGCGACATTGCGCCGAGCGGTCTGGAAGGCGGCCATGTCGAAGATTCTGCCACGAGTGGCGCCGAGGGGCGTAACCGGCCCAGAGTTGTGCTCGCGGTGAGCGGAAGTGGCGTTCTGCCACACTGAGCAGCATGTCGGGCAGCATGTCGGTTGGTCCTGCGTCGGCGGCCACCGGAGACCTTCCGAGCCTCTCGGTCACGCCTGGCAGCGCCTTCGGCATCTATGTGCACGTGCCGTTTTGTGCCACCCGCTGTGGCTACTGCGATTTCAACACCTATACCGCCGCCGAGTTGGGCGACGCCACGCCCGACGGATGGCTGGCCGCGCTGCGGACGGAACTGGAACTGGCCGCTGATCGGATAGGCGGGATCGACGTCGACACGGTGTTCGTCGGTGGTGGAACACCCTCTTTGCTGGGTGCCGGGCGCCTGGCGGCCGTGCTCGACGGAATCCGGGATCACTTCGCACTGGCCCCCGAGGCGGAGATCACTACGGAGGCCAACCCGGAGTCCACCTCGCCGGAGTTCTTCGCCGGTATTCGCGCGGCCGGCTACACCCGGGTGTCGTTGGGTATGCACTCGGCCGCGCCCGCGGTGTTGGCGATCCTGGACCGCACGCATTCGCCGGGCCGGGCGGTCGCGGCGGCCCGCGAAGCGCACGGAGTCGGCTTCGAGCACGTGAATGTCGACCTGATTTATGGCACGCCTGGGGAGTCCGATGACGATCTGTTGGCTTCAGTCGAGGCGGCACTGACCGCTGGGGTGGACCATGTGTCGGCCTACGCACTGGTCGTGGAAGACGGTACTGCGTTGGCCCGCAGGGTGCGCCGTGGTGAGTTACCGCGGCCTGATGATGACGTGCTCGCGCACCGCTACGGGTTGCTTGACCGGACGTTGTCCGCGGCTGGGCTGGATTGGTACGAGGTGTCCAACTGGAGCCTCCCCGGAGGGGCGTGCCGACACAATCTGGGTTACTGGGGCGGCGGCCAGTGGTGGGGTGCCGGCCCTGGTGCACACGGCTTCATCGGCGATCTGCGGTGGTGGAATGTCAAGCACCCCAAGACCTATGCCGAGAAGGTCGCGCAGGGCACTGTTGCCGTTGCCGGATACGAGCGGCTCGACGCACATACGCGGCACCTCGAGGAAGTCATGCTCGGTATCCGACTGCGTAGCGGGTTGGCCGCGGCGGTGCTGACCGATACCGAGCGCGACCGCGCAGGCCGGGCTGTTAGCGACGGCCTGTTGAACGTGTGCGGCGATCGGCTCACCCTGACCGATCGTGGTCGTCTGCTGGCCGACGCGGTGGTGCGCGATCTGCTCGACGACTAGGGCGACTCGGCGTCCATGTCGAAGATCCTGGCGTGCAAGACCGTGCGATTGCGCAACGCGGCCCGCACCGCCCGATGCAGACCGTCCTCCAGGTACACCACTCCGTGCCACTTGACCGCGTGTGGGAACAGGTCGCCGTAGAACGTCGAGTCCTCGCTCAATAACCGATCTAGGGCCAGCACCGTGGTGGTGGTGACGATTTCGTCGAGGCGGATCTGACGTGGCGGGATCTTCGACCAGTCCCGGTAGGTCAGACCATGGTCCGGATAGGGCTTCCCATCGCGGACACCCTTGAAGATCATTTCTGCAAGGCTAGCCGCCGACCGCCCCCACGCTGCCGATTTTCGGGTGGCACTCGACCGGCTCGGGTGCTAAATCTACTGATTCCGACCCGTAAACTCGGTGATGACTGGAGCTTCAGTGGTGCTCGGGGATTGGAGGTGAGCGGGATGGGAACTGCCGACGACCGTCGATTCGAGGTGCTGCGCGCCATCGTCGCCGATTTCGTCGCCACCAAGGAGCCGATCGGTTCCAAGGCGTTGGTCGAACGCCATAACCTCGGCGTCTCAAGTGCCACAGTCCGCAACGATATGGCGGTGCTTGAGGCCGAGGGCTATATCGCCCAGCCTCACACCAGTTCGGGTCGCGTGCCCACCGAGAAGGGCTACCGTGAGTTCGTCAACCGAATCAATGACGTCAAACCGCTTTCCTCGTCAGAGCGACGCGCGATTCTGTCGTTCCTGGAGACCGGCGTTGATCTCGATGATGTGCTGCGCCGCGCGGTGCGGCTGCTGGCTCAGTTGACTCGTCAGGTGGCGATCGTGCAGTACCCCACGCTGTCGGCGTCGACGGTGCGTCACCTCGAGGTGGTCGCGCTGACCCCCGCCCGGCTCCTGATGGTGGTCATCACCGACTCCGGTCGGGTCGATCAGCGCATCGTCGAACTCGGCGACACCATCGACGACCATCAGCTGGCTCGGTTACGCGAACTGCTCGGCCAGGCGTTGGAGGGCAAGAGGCTCTCCGCGGCTTCGGTGGCGGTGGCCGATCTGGCTAACCAGCTCAACACCGGAGTCGGCCAGGGCGGCAAGCTCAGTGATGCCGTCGGCCGCTCGGCCACTGTTCTGCTGGAGTCGCTGGTTGACCACAGCGAGGAACGGCTGCTGATGGGTGGCACCGCCAACCTCACCCGCAATACCGCTGACTTCGGCGGATCTCTTCGGTCGGTGCTCGAGGCTCTTGAGGAACAGGTTGTCGTTCTGCGGCTGCTGGCCGCACAGCAGGATGCCGGTAAGGTAACGGTGCGCATCGGCCACGAGACCGAGGCTGAACAAATGGCCGGAACGTCCGTGGTGACAACCACCTACGGAAGCTCCGGGACGGTCTTCGGAGGCATGGGTGTTGTCGGTCCCACCCGTATGGACTACCCCGGAACGATGGCCAACGTCGCCGCGGTTGCGATGTACATCGGAGAGGTGCTGGGCAACCGCGCCGGCTGAGACCAGCGCGACCAGTTAGACACGAAACACGTAGGCACGAAAGAGGTCAGGGTGGCACGCGACTACTACGGTCTGCTCGGAGTGAGCAGGGGCGCAAGTGATTCGGAGATCAAACGCGCCTATCGGAAGTTGGCGCGCGAGCTCCACCCCGACATCAACCCCGACGAGCAGGCTCAGCAACTGTTCAAAGAGATCAGCACCGCCTACGAGGTGCTGTCGGATCCGGAGAAGCGCCGCATCGTCGACCTCGGCGGTGACCCACTGGCGACCGCAGGTTCGGCGAGCGGGTTCTCCGGGTTCGGCGGTCTGGGTGATGTATTCGAGGCGTTTTTTGGCGGCGGTGGCGGCTCACGCGGTCCGATCGGTCGGGTCCGAGAGGGATCAGATTCGTTGCTGCGCATGAGGCTGACGCTGGACGACTGTGCGTCCGGTATCTCCAAGCAGGTTACCGTCGATACCGCGGTGCTGTGCGATATGTGTCAGGGCAGGGGAACGCACGCCGATTCGACGCCGATCACCTGTGACATCTGCGGTGGCCGAGGCGAGGTGCAGAGCGTGCAGCGTTCGCTGCTCGGCCAGGTGATGACCTCACGGCCATGCCCGACCTGTGCCGGCGTCGGTGAGGTAATCCCGGACCCCTGTCACCGCTGCGGTGGCGACGGCCGGGTGCGTTCGCGGCGTGACATCAGCGTCAAGATCCCGGCCGGTGTCGGTGACGGGATGCGGGTTCGTCTGGCCGCGCAGGGTGAAGTCGGACCGGGCGGTGGTCCGGCCGGTGACCTGTATGTCGAGGTTCACGAGCAGGCCCACGATGTGTTCGTGCGCGATGGAGACGATCTGCACTGCACCATCTCGGTACCGATGGCCGATGCTGCTCTGGGTACCACCGTCACCGTGGATGCGATCCTCGACGGTGCCACCGAGATCGCTGTTGCCGCGGGCACTCAGCCGTCGTCGGTGATCACGCTGCGAGGCCTCGGGATGCCGCGATTACGTTCGGCGACGCGTGGTGATCTGCACGCCCATAT